>DAIDJT010000185.1 GCA_027451265.1 Bacteroidales bacterium
CATCACCACCAACCTGCTGAAATTTTCATTCACCGGCACCACACACTCACTCAGCGGCCTTGTGGGCGTTGAGGCCCAGGGTGACAACAGTGATTACATAAGAGGCTCAGGGACCGGCCTTCCTGAAGGACTTAGGGTTCCTTCAGTCGCCTCAGGCCAGTATGCTATCGCCGGAGCACCTGACAAGTCCGTAATGCAGTCACTGATCTCACAGGTCAACTACACCTTCAGGAACCGCTACTTCCTCTCTGCTTCATACAGGATAGACCAGTCATCTTCATTTGCTGCAGCCAACCGCACAGCAGTATTCCCGAGCCTCTCGGCAGCATGGAATATCAATGACGAGCCGTTTATGGCTGACACGAAGGCTGTTGACAACCTGAGACTAAAACTGAGCTGGGGCAAGACCGGGATGAAGGATATCGGCCCGTACATGTACCTTGAACAGTTCAGCTACACCACACAGTACGATGGCGAGTCCGCCGCAGTGCCCTTCCAGATGGCCAATCCCGACCTTACATGGGAACAGACTGACCAGCTTAACGCCGGCCTTGAAATAGGCCTGTTCAAAAGGATAAGCATCGACTTCAACGTCTACAGCAACACAACAAACAACCTGCTTGTATACCGTGACCTGCCGCCGTCAGGAGGTTTCAGGAAACAGTGGCAGAATATCGGCAAGGCTAAGAACAGCGGTGTTGAATTAGGCGTAAGCACGACAAATGTGAAGACAAAAGACTTTACATGGACCACTGACTTCTCAATGGGTTACAATAAAAACAGCCTGTCGGGATTCGGAGCTGATACCATTTACAATGCCAATTCATACGGAATAGTCCAGACCTACCATGACGGCGGAACCCTGTATTCATGGTATGCAAAGGAATACTACGGCATCAATCCCGAAGACGGATCAATGCTGTGGGTTGGCAAGGACGGACAGCCTACCGGCAACTACCAGGAAGCCAGAAAAATAGAATACGGCAGTCCAATTCCGAAATTCCAGGGAGGCTTCGGTACTGAAATGAAGTACAGGAACATTGGATTAAGGGCAAACTTCTCATTCCTCTCCGGAAACAAAATCTACAACTATTTCAGAAGATATGTTGACCATGACCTCCAGGACGTCGGATTCAATGTGATGATGCCACGTGATGACTGGAGCATATGGCAGCAGCCGGGTGATATTGCCAACCATCCCCTGCCCCAGAATGCAAGGAATTCCTATGATCCCTCAACAAGGTATATTGAAGACGGAAGCTTCCTGAAGGTCCGCAACGTAACCCTGTCATACAATCTTCCGGCCTCAGCCGTATCGGCACTGAAGCTGAGAGGTCTTTCGGTCTCCCTCAGCGCCGATAACCTATACACCTTCACCAATTTCTGGGGCCAGGATCCTGAGGTATCAATTGATCCCAACAACGGCCTGCCTGGCTATGCGGAATTCAAATATCCCAACAGCAAGCAATATGTACTTGGTGTACAGGTACAGTTCTAACAGCGTAAACATCATATGAAAATGAAAAAGATACTCTTAAATATCATGCTGCTGTCAGGCCTTTTTTACCTGGCTGGCTGCGAACTTGACATAATTCCCAGTGACGCTCTCACAGGGGAACAGATCACCAACACATCTGACGGCCTGGTAAGCCTCGTCAACGGCTGCTATGCTCAGTTCAAGGACTTCCCTGACGGGGGTGGTTCCAACGAATGGTATCTCAGGCAATACTATCAGCTGAGCGACTTCGCCAGCGATGATATAGTATGCGCATACAAGACGGAGGACGACCTGATAAACAGTTTCCGTTACCAGGACCGTGTTTCGGAAAAAGCCAACATCAACAGTTTCTGGGAGGTATCATACAAAATTATCTATGGTGCCAATGTGGCCATCAGCATGGCAGATCAAAAGGGAAGCGATGAGCTGACTGACCACCTGAAGGGCGAAAGCTATTTTCTCAGGGCCTTTGCCACCCACGGGCTTGTAAGGTTGTTTGCCCGCCCCTACTCAGATGCCAATGCAGGTTTGCCGGGTGTTATCCTGCGTGAATCATCAACTGATGGTGCACCCAAGGAACGTGCAACACTTGATGAGACTTATGACTACATCATTACCAGCCTTAAAACGGCTGCTTCACTGATGAGTGAGGAGACCCCCGAGGCAAGAAGCACCAGGGGCTTTGCAACCAGGTACAGCGCATGGGCTCTCCTTTCAAGGGTCTACCTCTACAAAGGCGATTATGAAAATGCTGTCCTGTATGCTGATTCAGTGATCAATTCAGGCCAGTATGAGCTCGAATCACCTGAGTCATGGTCCGGTTACTTTGCAAATGCAAAATCATCATCCGAAACCATCTGGTGCATACCTTTCACGGTAGCTGATGACAAAAAGGAATCTTCCGTTGCTTCAATGATCTACAACGGAGCCAGCTGCTGGGGTGAAGAGGGTGCCTCATCATCACTCCTGAAGGACATGGGGTTTGGAACAGAGATGATGGATGTTGACCAGCGCTGGTCATACATTAATACATCCGAGCCCGGCCTGAAGAACGGCGTCATACTTTACTACATAGGAAAATTCTCGGGTCAGGACAATCTGCCTACCCTGAGCTCACCTGTCATGCTCCGGCTTTCGGAAGCGTATCTCAACAGGGCCGAAGCGCTGGCAAAACTTGGTGATGTCGATGGCGCACTCGCAGATGTCAATGAAGTCAGGACCGCCAGAATGCTGGTGCCGGAGGGCGGCAGCCTGGATGATTACCTGGTTGAGGCTGAGCGCGACAATGTCACGGCGGCAAATATTACAGATGTCGTTCTGAAGGAAAGAAGGATAGAGCTTGCATTTGAAGGACACCGGATTTTTGACCTGCTGCGAAACGGGAAGGACCTTGTAAGAAATTACTGGGGTTTTCATCTTGACAGTTACAACGGCATCCCTGCCGGAAGCGAACCAGGCCTGAGTGCCGGAGGAGTGGTGGTACATGCATCAGATCCCTCAACCGTCTACCCGATTCCGTCGAGCGAATTGAGCACCAACAAGCTTTGTGTCCCAAACAATTAAAATCAACGATACCATGAAACATATACTGAAAATGGTCTTTCTTGCTGCAGCAACAGTTACCCTGTGCCTCTCCTGCAGTAAAGAAGGTGAATATAATCTCACCGAAACAGCACCGCTCGATTTCAAGACCTATTATGACGGGCTGAATGTAACATTCGCCAGCCAGACGCAGGAGGCTACAAACATATCTTGGAATTTCGGGGACAACACCCCCGAAGTCACAGGTGATTCAGTTGTCCATACATATACCTCCATCGGCAACTACGTGATCTCAATGAAGGGTGACGTCAGTGGCACATCATATGAATTCCATACCATCCTGAGGGTCGACAAGCCTGCACTTGTAAGCATGACCGATGATTCATTCGATGACTGGGATAACGTAACATATCCTGATTTCATCCTTTCAGGCAAGGGTGCCATAACGGCCGCCAAGGTAGACTACGATGCGAACTACCTGTACATCTACGTAGAGTTCGACGCAAATGTGGAGAATGCCGGTCTGGAAGATCATATCTTCGGCGTTTACATGGATGCTGATAATTCTGTGGCCACAGGCTTCTCGATGAAGGAAATGGGAGTTGATTACGGCATTGAGGGATCACTCTATGGCGAATGGTGGGATCAAAGCTTTACCGACATGGTTAACGGCGATCCGGGCTGGCCGTTCACCTGGTTCCCCGCAGAAAATGTCCTTTTACCGGGGTTGATAACCCAGGAAGGCGACAAGATCAGGATGGAATTCGGCCTTTCAAGGGAGGTGTTTAAAATGACCTCAGATGCAATGTCGTTCTCGATGAGCATCATGAATTCCGACTGGTCGGATGTTGGCAATATCGTAACACCACTTCCGGACTATAGTGAAAAGGTCACCGTAAGGATGAACAAGAGCAACAAGTAACAGACGATGTGAGTTTGGGTTGGAAAGACTGTCCCGCGTCATAGTGTACCGGGACAGTCTTTTGTTTTATCAGTGAACAGGACTCAGGCTATAATTACCTCAATGCCGGCATCCTCCAGCCGCTTCCTGTCATCGTCGGGAATGCCGCTGTCAGTCACTACTTTGTGAAGCCGGTCAATGCCGCAGATATATGCGAGGCTCTTGCGGAAAAACTTCGAGGAATCTGAGACAAGGATCACCTCCTTGGAGTTCCTGATCATGATTTCATTCAGGGCAGCCTCATCAATATTCGGAGTATAAATACCATGTCGGGTGTCAAACCCGTCAACCCCGAGAAAAACCTTGTCAACGTAAAGGTTCTGAAAGTTCTTTTCAGCCAGCGGACCCATCAGTGAAAGTGAACTCTTCCGCAGATACCCTCCCGGTACGATTAGGTGAAATCCCGGATGCTGCATAAGCTGACCGGCTATATTCAGGGCATTTGTAATAACGGTAATCTCAGACAGGTGGCTCAGGTTCCTGGCTATCTCCATTGTAGTGGTTCCTGAATCAATGATTACCGTTTCATATTCGTTAATGAGCATCGCGGCCACCTTGCCAATCCTGGCCTTCTCAGCCGAATGAAGCTTGTCCTTTTCCGAGATGTGATGATCAATGCCCACTGCGTTTTCGATCTTCATCGCCCCGCCCCTGGCCCTTATCAGCATCTTTTTCTTTTCCAGCTGCTCAAGGTCGTTCCTTATCGTTACCTCACTCACTTCAAGCATCTCGCTCAGCTTGTTTACATAAACCTGACCGGCCAGGTTCAGCTCCGTCAGAATGAATTTCCGACGCTCCACCGTCGAACTCCTGACGTTTTTCGGACTGCTTTCTTCAGAACTCATGCATTTCAACTTTTCGAAAGCTAAAGATAAGCTTACTTTTCATTCAGTAAACAATTTAAAAACAAAAAGTGATTAACAATACTTTATCTTTCATTTACTTTTATTATTTCTGACTTTACCTTTCATTTTATTTTTTTTATAATTTTGTATTATATATATTTGCTTTACGATTGATAAAATCCGAACAGATGTCTATTCTTAATTTTGATGAGAATTTCCTGAAGGAAAAAGGAGCTTTTCACACGGCAGCCGAAATAGAGTCACAGCCTGATCTGTGGCTCAGCGTATACCGCGGGGTAAAAGAAAAGAGCCGTGAATTGCAGAAGTTTATGGATGCAGCACTGGCTGAATCTGCAAAGATTATTCTTGCAGGTGCCGGAACCAGCGCCTATATTGGCCTGTCTCTCCATTCCCTGTTCACACGGAAACTCGGGAAACAGGCACTGGCAATACCCACCACCGATCTTGTGACCCACCCGGCAAATTACTTTTCAGGGAACGATACC
>DAIDJT010000186.1 GCA_027451265.1 Bacteroidales bacterium
ATGTCAATCAGAGTCCGTGACATGGTGGTCACGACGGTAGTGTAAGCCGGTACGAAGTCCGGCGCGAATTTACTGCTGTGAAGCGCCGGGAGATTTGTTCCGTTGGCGATGTTCTCATTATATTTCTCCCTGTTGGCACTGCCCCATGACCTCCGAAAAATTTGGGGTCAATGGTTTTGAACGGGGCTTTTTACTACCTTAGTTTCTTCAAAAGTCCTCTCCCGCGCGACGGGAAAGGCGAAATGACCCAGGGAATCATAATTTCTGAAACATGAAAAAATACTTATTAATCGCAATGGTTGCATTTATGGGAACAGCTCTATTGACTTCGTGCGGGCAGGCCGGCAAAAAGGCAGCCCCGGAGGCGGAATTCACCTATGAGGTTGACAGGTTTGAGGATATCAGTGTACTAAAGTACCGTCTCCCTGCATTTGAACAGCTTTCGGTACAGGAGAAGGAGTTCATTTATTATCTATCGGAGGCAGCTCTCTGCGGACGTGATATTCTGTGGGACCAGAATTTCAGATACAACCTGGTGATCCGCAAGACAATAGAGGCAATAATAGACACCTACACCGGTGACCGTGAGAGCGCAGATTACAAGGCATTCATAACCTATGCCAAGCGGGTATTCTTCGCCAACGGCATTCATCATCATTATTCCAATGACAAATTTGTACCAGGGTTTTCCGCTGACTATTTCGCCCGGTTGGTGACCGGTTCTGACGCCGCCCGCCTGCCGCTGAAAGAGGGACAGAGTGCCGCTGACCTTGCGGCCATGCTCACCCCGGTGCTGTTTGACCCGGCGCTGTATGCCAAAAGGGTTGACCAGTCGGATGGGATTGACATGATAACCGCATCAGCCAATAATTTCTATGAGGGGGTGACACAGGCCGAGGTGGAAGCCTTGTATGTTTCTCTTGCTGACCCGGCAGATCCCATGCCCGTCTCATGGGGGTTGAATTCCAAGGTGGTGAAGACTGACGGCAAGGTGACAGAAATTCCGTGGAAGAGCGGCGGCATGTACGGTCAGGCTATCGACAAAATAGTCTACTGGCTTGAAAAAGCACGTGATGTGGCGCTGAGCGAAACGCAGAAGAATGAGCTTGAACTGCTTATACAGTTCTACCGGAGCGCTGACCTGAAGACATGGGATGAATACAACATCGTATGGGCAGGCAACACCGGACTTTCAGTTGATTACATCAACGGTTTTATAGAAACATACGGAGACCCGATGGGCATGAAGGCCACCTGGGAGGCCGTCGTTGATTACAAGGACACGGAGGCGTCGAAGAGAACGGCCATGATCACGGAAAACGCACAGTGGTTCGAGGATCACTCACCGGTAGATGCGAAGTATCGTAAGGAAAAGGTCACCGGAGTGGCTGCCAGCGTAATCAATGTGGCGATGCTTGGAGGCGACTGCTACCCGGCATCACCGCTGGGTATCAACCTGCCAAACTCAAACTGGATCAGAACGGAAGCAGGGTCAAAGTCAGTAACCCTGGCCAATATCACCGATGCCAAGGACATCGTTGCAAGGGGAAGCGGGTTCCTTGAGGAGTTTGCCTTTGATCAGGCAGAGATTGACCGGGCAGTAAAATGGGGTTCACTCTCCGATGCACTGCACACTGACATGCATGAATGCATTGGCCATGCCAGCGGCAAACTTGCTCCCGGCACTGATCCTAACGCACTCAGAAACTACGCATCGCCCCTCGAGGAGATGAGGGCTGACCTGTTTGCCCTTTACTTCATGATGGACCCGAAGATGACGGAGATAGGGCTGGTGCCATCGGATGAGCCTGCCAGAACGCAGTATGACAGTTATATCCGGAACGGATTCCTGACGCAGATCGTAAGGATACAGCCCGGCAAGGATATCGAACAGGCTCATATGAGGTGCCGCTCGTCCATAGCCCACTGGGTTTATGAGAAAGGAAAGGCTGGGAATGTGATTGAAGTGGTGAAGCGTGACGGTAAAACTTTTGTCCGCATCAATGACTATCAGAAACTACGGACACTATTCGGGGAGATGCTGAAGGAAGTGCAGAGGATAAAGTCGGAAGGCGACTTTGCAGCCGGAAGGAACATGATCGAAAATTTTGGTGTTAAGATAGACAGTGAACTTCACAGTGAGATACTCTTAAGGTATGCCGGACTGAATCTTGCCCCGTACAGCGGATTTGTCAACCCGGTGATGACACCGGTTACGGACAGCAACGGCAAAATCACCGATGTGAAGATTGAGTACTGTTCTGATTTCCTTGGTCAGATGATGGAATACGGGAAGGAATATTCCTTCCTTAACGCCTGGTAAAATGGTTGGCTGATTTGCGGTTTCGGAGTGCCGGACCGTATCAGCCGGCTTCTCTGCCGGTGGTGGTTGTCAGCCTTTCTTAAGACCTTCGGCCTGTTCGTACAATAGTTTGTCAGCTTCAGTAAGCGGCTCGGTAATAATGTTATGAGGCAACGGACGCGTTTCCTCATCAACATGGATAAAGGTTACGAAACCCTCCACAAGTGTTTTGGCGCTGTTTGACTTGCAGACCCTGATGTATGCCACAAGACTTGACCGGCCGGTATAGACAATCTTTGACTCAAATTTCAGCACTTCTCCGGGGTTTGCCGGGCTGGTGAAGTACATTCCATGCACCTTAAGGCAGACCACACTCCTGGGGTCAAGAAGCGCTGTGGAGGCAATGAAGCCTGATTCAACAAACCACTCTGCTGTCCGTCCTGCGAAGAGGGTTCCGTGGTGATTCAGATCCTCGCTCTTTATGAGACGCATGGTGATGTTGTCAACCGGGTGGTGAATTATCTTATTCATAGTATTTTTTGTTTAGCCGTTCAGTTTTCTTTTTTTCGGAAAGGACAAGGTATACGAGATATACTGCAATAATCAGCAGCAGTACGGGTATGCTGTACCTTATTATTGTTGACGTGTTCGCACCTGCGCCTCCGGCGGAAAGAGGACTGACCGCGTGGCCGACATCTATTCCAAACAGGTTCCTGACAAAGAAAAGGAGAAGGAATGAAAGTATTCCTGCTGCCACCGGCGTGGTTATCCATCCCGAGGCGATACTGCCCAGCAGCTTCAGGTTGACATTTCTTATTCCTTTGTAGAGTCCAATTCCCAGAACAGAGCCTACAACCACCTGGGTGCTTGACACCGGAACCAGCGGTATTGGTGGCAGGCCGATGCGGACCATGAATCCTGAGAGAGCAGATGATGAAAAGATGAAAAGCACCAGGGCCTGTGACAGCACAACAACGAAGGCTGCCTCAGAGGATAGTTCAAGCAGGTTGCTGCCAACGGTCTCCATCACCTTCCTGGAGTAGGTCAGCACTCCCGCCGAAATGGCGATGGCTCCGAGGAAGAACAGCTGCTGGGCCCCGGTAAGTGTAAAGATTCCAAAGTCAGCACTCTCAAGCGGGATGCTGGGAACGAACACCCCCATCACGTTGGCTATATTGTTAGCTCCCAGGCTGTATGCCCCGAATGCTCCAACGACCATCAGGCCCATCCTCAGCCAGTTTTCATATTTTAGCAGGTGTACCTTTATCCTGCGACGGGAGATTTTCACAAGGTGATACAGTCCGAAGGCAAACAGCGCCCCGAGCACGGGACCGGTGACCCAGGTCGTGACTATCTGTGTCAGCGCACCGGTGTCAACTGCATTACCGGTAAAGAAGTTCCAGCCAATAATTGCTCCCACTATAGCCTGGGTGGTTGAGACGGGGAGTCCGGCCCTGGTCATTGCATAGACTGTCAGTCCGGCCGCCAGCGCGACGGTAAAAGCGCCTCCCATAGCGTTCACTGATCCCAGCCGCCCAAGGGTGCCAGCGGCGCCGGAACCCTGCAGTACTGCCCCGAGAATCACGAAGACGGAAGCTGTTACTGCCGCCCGGGTAAAGGAGACCATCCTGGATCCGACAGCCGAGCCGAACACGTTGGCTGCATCGTTGGCACCGAGTGTCCACCCCAGAAAAAGACCGCTGGTGAGGAAGAGGAAGATCATTATCAGAGCATCTGCCTTATGGCCATGGAGGCGAGCATGTCCGCCGCCGCCTGTGCCGAATCGGAAATACTTTCAATATGATGGGTGATGTACCTTATATGAGCCTTTTCGGCCAGGGAGAGGTCATTCAGCTCATGAAACACCTTCTTTTTCATCTGGAAGGCTGCCTTGTCAGTCTCCCTCTCGAAGAAATAGACCTTGATAAGCTTCTCCCGCACCAGGTGTGGCTCGCGAAAGAAGGCTCTGGCGGCAGGAATCAGCTCTTCTGCAGCATTGCCTGACACCTCGGCCAGGGAGATGAATTCATGCGACATGGATGACGGAATATGGGGCATTTCAATGTAAAACTCATTGAGAGATTGTTTGGAGGTGTCAATTATCTCATCGAGCTGCCACAGAAGCTTGATCAATTCGCTTCTTTGCTGCGGCAGGATTGAGTGCACGATCATGTCGTTCTCAATGCTTCGCTGCAGCTTGTCAGCCTTTCCTTCAAGGTCATCAATCTTGGCCAGGTGGTTCTGAAAGGCACTGTCGTCACCGTTGACATAGGCTTTTATCCCTTCCTTGAAGATCAGCACGCCGATCTCTATGGTATCAAAGAATTCGTCTATTCTTATGCTTAGTTCCCTGTTTGTGCGGGTAAATAGAGACATATGCGGATAAGTCTTGTTAAAGGCAAATATATTAAGAAAAGAGCAGCGGAAGCCTGCATCAGAAATCAATAATTCTTTCCACCCTGTGGTTTTTCAGGTAGCTCCTGATTATTACCTGGATGTCACGGTTATCTGCGGCAGGCCTTATGCAGTCATGTACCGCCGTCAGCCCGAACTCCACGTCATTAATGCAGAAGAAGCCGAAACCTGCGTACTTGCCGTTTACGATCTTTACTGCCGACCGTTCCTCACCCTCACGTCCCCGGTCAATGATAAAGAAGTTTCTTTCCCTGAAAATGAATTCATCAAGTGCCATAAGGGCTCTTTCGTTGTATGACTTCGGACTCTCTTCGCCGCAGCAGGCGCCCCGGCAGAGACTGACCTGCCTGTGAAAGCACGGACCATCGGTCTCGTACATCCCGCACAGTTTCTGGCAAAGGTTGTAATCACTGATAATCTGGTCAAGCTTTCCCCGTGCCCTGTCACGCGAGACAAAGACCGAAAGCGGTACTTCGTCATCCCTGACATTTCTGTAAGAGAACCTGATATAGCCGTTCTCATCCGTATGGCTGTAGATTCCCCAGCGGAAGCCAGTGCGGCGCTGTGCCCTGTTGAAACGCGGCTTGTGATTCTTAAT
>DAIDJT010000187.1 GCA_027451265.1 Bacteroidales bacterium
GATGAATTCATGTCCGTGAAATGTCCATCCCGTTCCAGGCACGAACTTCTTGGTGGCAGGCTTTGCCACATCATGAAGGAGGGCAGCCCAGCGGAGCCAGATATCTTCACTTTTCTCAGCCAGGTTGTCAAGCACTTTTATCGTATGATGGAAGTTGTCCTTGTGTCCCTTCCCCTCCTTGTCCTCAACGCCCTCGAGCCTTGCTATCTCAGGCAATATGAGTTCAAGCAGGCCTGTCTGCCGGAGCAGCAGAAACCCTGCTGAAGGCTTTGCGGTGGCCATGATCTTGTTCAGTTCAGTGGTGATCCTTTCGGCCGATACGATTTTTATTCTTTCCGCATTGCGGGAAATGGAGGCCAGGGTGACATCATCAACCCTGAAGCCGAGTTGTGAGGCGAACCTGACTGCTCTCATCATCCGTAGGGGATCATCGCTGAAGGTGGTGTCAGGATCAAGCGGAGTGCGTATGATACCTTTCCGGATGTCGTCAATTCCCCCGAACGGGTCGATCACATCGCCGGGGTTATCCCTGTTAAGGCTAATGGCCAGAGCATTGATTGTAAAGTCACGCCTGTTCTGGTCATCTTCCATTGTCCCGGGTGTGACTGATGGTTTGCGTGAGTCAGCCGAGTACGACTCCTTACGTGCGCCAACAAACTCGATGTCAGAGTCACCGTACCTGAACATTGCAGTTCCAAAGGTTTTGAATACGGTAACCTTTATGTCGCGGCTGATCTCACGGGCTACGGCCCTGGCCATTGCGGGCCCGTCACCAAGAACCACGATGTCAATATCCCTGTCCGGGTTGATACGGCCCATGATATGATCACGCACGAAGCCTCCGATGACATAAGCCTTAACGTTTTCTCTGTCAGCCACCCGGGCGACTATCTCAAATATTCTGTGATCAGGGAAAATCTTCATGGTCAGTATGACAAATTAGCCGGAGCCGGTGACAAAATTACAATTTATACCCTAACTTGAAGAAAAATTGATCTGCCGGAACCCGCGGCACGGCAATTGCTAAAACAGAACAATACCCGTAAAAATCTGTTAAACAATTAAAACAATAAATATGGCAGAACACTTGACAAAGGATACTTTTCTTGAAAAAGTATTTAATTATGAACAGAACAAGGAATGGAAATACAGCGGCGACAAACCCTGCATAATAGACTTTTATGCAGACTGGTGCGGACCTTGCAAGATGGTTGCGCCTATTCTTGAGGAACTTTCAAAGGAATATGAAGGCAAGCTGTATGTTTACAAGATTGATACTGAGGCAGAACAGGAGCTTGCATCGGTATTCGGAATAAGGAGCATCCCTTCACTGCTATTTGTCCCGATGGAAGGTCAGCCACAGATGGCAATGGGTGCCCTGCCAAAGGAAGTATTTGAAAAAGCCTTCAAAGATATTTTTGGAATAGAAAAAAACTGAATTGTTAATAAATATTACGTTTTTTTAAGGTTTTTGAGAAACAATTTCGTAATTTAATCGTTCTATTTACTGAAGGTAGTTTTCTAACAGAAGAGTTAGTTTTCTGGAATTTAGGTTAGGGTTTCGAGTTGAAGCCCCGCTGTCGCGGGGCTTCCTTGATTTTATGCCGGTCACAGATTAACCGGCCGGAAAGGGAAAGGGGATTTCCGGGGTGGGCATATAATTCCGGAAAAATCCCCGCAGCTTACTTCAGATCTTCCATTATACCGTCAATTTTCTCGCCGGTCTCGCGCAGACGGCGCCGGCATATCTTTATAAGTTCAGCGGCTTTTTTTACATCCTCTGACAACCTGTCTATATCCGGCTGACCCTCCTCGATATTCCTGAGGATTTCCTCAATTCCTTTGAGGGCTTCATTAAACCCGATCTCTTTCTTTGCCATAATCAATCCTTTTTAGTTATCTGTTGCACGGTACTTGTGGCAGTGTCCCTTTCAAAATGTGTGGTTATGATGTCACCCGGTTCAAGTTTGCCGGCAGACCTGATTATCAGCCCGTTCCTTGAAGTCAGGGTATAGCCTCTTTTAAGCACAGCTGCAGGGTCCAGATGGCGAAGAGATCCCTCCAGTCTGCCGGTGATGTCGGCTGCCTTTTGCAGGACGATTCCGGATGAGCGTCTGAGGGTTTCTGCGTGATAGCCCAGCCTGTCACTGTTGACCCTGACAATCAGTCTTGCGGTGGCGGCAATACGGTTCTGAAGTGAGGAGATCTGTTCGCCGGCAGCCTCAAGCGCTTCTGTCACTGCCGAAGCCAGTTCACCGGCCATACCGATTATCCTGTTCTCGCACTCAAGCGTTCTTTCCACCAGGAAGCCTGCCACGGCCGTGGGTGTCCTGAGCGCTTTCCATGCCGCCAGATCTGTTACTGACTGGTCCTTTTCGTGCCCTATCCCGGTAATGACAGGTAAAGGGAACTGTGTCACATGAAAGGCAATCGCATAGCTGTCAAACCAGCTCAGGTCAGTGGTAGAGCCGCCTCCCCTGATTATTGCCACAGCGTCATATTTTCCGGCTTCACCGGCTACCATGTCAAGTGCTCCGGTAACCGATGCCTCCGTTTCCTCACCCTGCATCACAGCCTCAAAGAGTGTGGTTTTGAAAATATATCCGTAAGGATTGGCCATGAGGTGATTGATGAAGTCCTGGTAGCCGGCTGCCTTTGAAGAGGAGACGACTGCAATATTTCGCGGGTAAGGAACGAGATGAAGGCCGGCATTCATGGATATCACTCCTTCGGCCGTCAGCCTTCGTATGACCGCCTCACGGCGAAGGGCCATATCGCCGGCAGTGTATGACGGATCTATGTCGGATATATTGAGGCTCAGGCCGTAAAGTTCGTGGTATTCGACGGTTGCCCTGAAGAGGATGGTTATTCCCGCCCTGAGCGGAATTCCTGTGCTTGCATTGAAGAAGGTGCTGAGAGACCTGTATTTCGAGGCCCATATGGTTGCCCTGGCCCTGCCGGTGACCCTTCCACCGGGAGTGTCACTGCCGGTAAGTTCAAGGTAGCAATGGCCTGCAGTCTGAACCTTCATCTCTGCTATCTCTGCAATAACCCAGAATGCATCGGGCAGGGCTTCGTAGATCTTGTCACGTACAAGGCCCAGCAGTTCCGTCAGTGATATTTTGGAATCGCGGTTCATCTGTTGATGGTGGTCATAGGTCTCGCGACTCATCTGTTGATGCGTATCATTTTAAAGGTCCGGTCTCCCTGGTCAGTCACTGCTTTTATAATGTAAAGTCCCTGTGCCAGGTTTCCGAGGCTGCTGAGCCTGAATGAACGGGCCACATAAACGGGAAAGTTTCTCTCCAGAACTGTTCTGCCGCTTGCTTCTGTGATGGTCACCGTCAGAGACCCCGGTGATTCATGAAACCAGAAGAATATTTCGTCGGTAAAGGGATTCGGGCCTGCTGTCATGATCACCTCCGGCATGAATATATGATCTGCTTCAAGCAGTCTCAGTGCCTTCAGAAAATCCGGCAGCCCGTAACCGTAGAGTGAGTCAGGACTTGCGTACCGGTCACTGCTTTCGTGAAGGGCTTTAATTATTTCAGCGGGAGATGCTTCTGGCACTGCCTGCATCAGTGAGGCCGAAAGGCCGCTGATGACCGGGCATGAGAAAGAGGTTCCGCTTCCGGTGTGCCACATTTCAGGCTCGAACTGCACTGGCAATGATACTCCCGGGGCTACTGCGTCAGGTTTGACCTGGCCATCAGATGAAAAACCGGCGGAGGAGAAATCGGAGATTATCAGGTCGTGCCTGAGTGCACCGATGCACAGTACACTGTCGCCGTCAGAAGGGGCAATTATGCGAAGCCATGAATTGTTGCGCTCATTGCCTGCGCTGTTTACAACAAGGATTCCCTTTGAAGCGGCCATGTCAGCACCCCTGGTGATGAACGGCCTGTCTCCGTTCATATCGCTGAAGAAGTAATTCATTGACGGGTCATCGAAGGTGAAATACCCCAGGGATGATGATATTACATCAGCCCCAGCACTGTCAGCATATTCTGCGGCAGCAATCCAGTAGTCCTCTTCAACGGGATATTCGGTGTTGTCATCCTCGGTGCGCAGAAGCAGATAATCGGCATCAGGTGCCGTGCCATTGATTATCCCCGGAAGTGAGCCGGCAAGGATTGAAAGAACAGAGGTGCCGTGAGTATGATAGTCATAAACAAAGCTGCTTCCATTGATGAAGTCACGGGTGGCAATGATGCCGCCTCTTCTCCTAAGCTGATTGAGGGCTTCTATTCTGTCTGCATTGGCGAAACCGGCGTCAAGAACTGCTATTGTTATGTTGCGGCCTGTAAATCCGGATTTATGAAGCAGGTGCCCGTTAAGGGGGAGACGCGGGTCAAAGGCGACAGGGTCTTCCGGAGAGGCAGTTACGCCGTACTTGCTGTAGCTTTTTTTTGCCGGGTCAGCCGGATGTTTGACCAGCCGGATGCTGTCAATGAAATAAAGCTCTTCAAGTGTCTCAATGTCTTTTGGCTCGGTGGAGGTGAACAGTGCAGTGTTAAGCCATTTTGAGGTGCACTTTAACCGGAAACCGTACCCCGCAAGGGCCTGAAGATGCTGGTTGCTGACCGGCAAATCACTTTCAGTCAGCAGGGGTATTTCATATTTCTCCCTGCGGGCGATGGCAGCGGGGGAGAGAAGTTGTTCAGGCTCGTACTCACTTGCAGTGGCAGTTTTCTGGTTGAACCAAAACCTGTAAAAGAAGAGCTTGTCATAGTCAGGATATGCCTGTTGTGCCTCCGCCGGAATCAGCCCGGCAAAAGCAAGAATAATTACTGACAGGATGGTTGAGCATCTGTTCATTTAATGACTGTTCCTGTTATGTCTGTCACCTCTATCTTTCCTTTGTTCTTTTCAAGATCATCGAGGAATTTTGTTTCCATGTCTGCCAGCTTCGGATCGGCCGGAACGCCATCCCTGTAAGTAATAATCTGCTTCAGGGTACCATCCTCATTGAAAACCATCCAGTCGCCTGTCCGGAGATCATCATGGTATCTGCCCTCATACTGTAATTTGCCGTTGGGGTGGTAGTATGACATGGGGCCCTCGAGTTTGCCGGCCATAAATTCCGCCCTGAGGCAGATTGATCCGTCAGGATAGTACTGCAGCCATTCGCCGCTGCGGTTGCCCAGGTCCCATACGACTTTTTCGGCGAGGACGCTGTCAGCAAAGTATTTTTTTGAAAGGCCGTTCCTTATATCGTTGTCATAAAATTCCTCGCAGATGAGGTAGTGCGGCTGCGTTGCCGACCAGAATTTCCATAACCCCTCCTTTTTGCGTGAAATGTATTTCCCTTCG
>DAIDJT010000188.1 GCA_027451265.1 Bacteroidales bacterium
ATCGCAGTACTACGATTCCCAAGCTGAGGGCCGCGAGTTCGAATCTCGTTTCCCGCTCAGACAAAAAGTCCCCGGTAACGCCGGGGCTTTTTTAATTTACTCACACCGACTCAGGCCTGCCTGAAGGAGGAGGGAGGAAATTAAAAAAGGAGGCCACGCCAGTGGCCCTTTTTGTCTGATGACATACCCATCAGAGATCTTGCGCCACCAGGCGCAAAATCTCACACCGACTCAGGCTTGCCTGAAGGAGGAGGGGAAGTTACACGAGGAATAAATTGCCTTTTATTTTAAATTTTCCGAACTTTGGTAACAACCTGGCATTATCATTGATGCTGATACATTACCACTAACCTTGATATCATGAAAAAGATTGCACTTTTATTATTCCTTGCTGTCACACTCTTTTCATGTGAAAAGGATCAGCAGCTGACAGTTGAGAACGGTGACATCCCATTAATAAGCAAGGTTCTGTACGATGGTGCAGTAAGTTGCGAATACACATACAATGATGCCAATTTACTTCGTGAAGAGAAAAGCAAATTCCACTACATAAAACACAATTACAACGATAATAATCTTTTATTATCGTCTGAATTCTATTGGGATCAGGCGATTTACAGCAGTAGCAGCACCGTGATTGAAGCATCCATGAACAGGAAAGAATGGGTAAATCCTGGTAACACTGCGAAAAGCCTTACACAGACATTCGAGTATGTAGAAAATGGTCAGTTGGGGAGGAAAACCTACGACAGGACTTCTTCATCCAATACAGAATACGCTGAATTTTCATATGCTGATGACAGAATAGTCAGGCAGACATTGTACTGGCAAAATGTAATCTCCTCCTACATTGACTATGAATATGATGAAAGAGGGAATCTTGTCAGGGAATCAAGATATAATTTGCCCTCCGCCGGAGTTGCTGAACTATCGACAACAACCGAATATGAATATGACAACATGCATAATCCATTTCTGGTCTTCAGGCGATTAATGTCTCCGGGTATATATACCAATCCGAATAATATTACCAGGGAGACCTATACAATTCTTTTTGAGGTTGACCAGTCCGTTGAGAAAGTACAGATAACCAGTAATACATACGAGTATAATAACAGCGGGTATCCGATAAAGGTAAACGGCAAGATCGGGTATGTTTATAAATAAGAGTACCTGACATATCGTACAAGATACTGACCAAAAGGGCTGTGAGAGCAGCCTTTTTGTTTATTTCAAGGCTGGAAAGTCAGTTCAGCTGGCTGTCAGAGGTTTTTACCGTTTCATCCTCCTTCCGGACGTCGAGGTATGCGCCACACCTCTTGCAGTATCTTGCATCATCCTCATGCTTGTCGAACATGCAGTTCGGGCATACCTGTGTGTTGTTCTCAGCAGGCATACGCATCATCTCTGAGGTTACGATACCTGTCGGAACTGCAATGATTGCATAACCCATTATCATCACAATACTTGCAAGAAACTGCCCGAATCCCGTCACCGGCGAGATATCACCGTAACCCACCGTGGTCAATGTTACCACTGCCCAATAGATGCTGACGGGGATACTTGTAAACCCGTTCTTCTCACCCTCAACAAGATACATGATTGTACCAAAGATCACCACCATCGTCACAATGACCGAGATGAACATGAAAATCTTCTCACGACTGCGGTACAGCGCTTTTGCCAGCGTCCTGCCCGCCGAAGTGTAGCGGCTCAGCTTGAATATCCTGAAGACTCTCAGCAGCCTCACGGCTCTGATGACCATCAGGCTCTGCCCTCCGGTAAGGACCAGTCCCAGGAAGTTTGGCAATATTGCCATCAGGTCAATGATGCCATAAAAGCTGAAGATGTATTTCACCGGTCTTTCAAGTACCCATATGCGGAGAATATATTCAAGCAGAAAGACGGCGGTGATGAACCACTCAATTATATGTATCACCAGGCCTAACCTTTCCCTTATCGCCGCGATACTGTCAAGAAGCACAAGCAAAACGCTGAGCAGGATCAGGAAGATGATAATCACGTCGAAGGCTTTTCCTTCGCGAGTGTCAGCCTCAAAAATGATCTCGTAAATCCGTTTCCTGTTAAGTGTCATATATGCTCAGGTTGCCCTCAGAACTGCCTCAGCAGTGCAATTCTTTTTTCGATGGGAGGATGAGTCATGAAGAGAGCCCCTATTGAAAATGATACCGGCCTTACTTTCTTGTCCTGCGGGTTGTCAATGAACATCTGTGCGATGTCATTGCGTTTTACTGCCTCAATCTGTGAATCTGCGGAGATTTTTTCAAGCGCTGACGCGAGGGCAAGAGGATTTCTTGTCATTGTTGCCGAACCGGCATCTGCCATATATTCGCGCTGGCGCGAAATTGCAAAACGGAATATCGACGAGAGGAAATAACCCAATGCGGCAAGCATCAGGGCGATGACAACTACCCGGCCATCCTTCTTTCCGCCGCCTCCCCCTGTGAATCGGACCGAACGTACAAGGGCCTCAGTCAGGAAGGCGAAAATCCCGACGAAGATTATAGATACTATGAGCAGCCTTACATCACGGTTGCGGATATGTGTCAGCTCATGGGCTATAACCGCTTCCAGCTCTTCATCGTTAAGCTTATCTATTATCCCGCGAGACAGGGAGACCGTAAAGGTTTTGGTGTTGATGCCGCTGGCGAAGGCGTTGAGTGAATCATCGTTGATTACGTTGATTTTTGGCATCGGCATTCCGCTGGATATGCACAGGTTCTCAACCAGGTTGTAGATCCGCTTGTTCTCCTTCCTGCTGAGTGGTACCGAGCCGGTTGCCCTTTCGATCATCCCGGTATGTGAAAACCATGCAATGACGAACCACAGTCCAACACCGGCAATCACCCACGGCAGTGAAGTAAGAAACAAATGGTTGGCCCTGTCAAGACGGTAATCATTCAGGGGTTGGACCAGGAAGACAAACAGCCACACCAGCCCCATTATGACAAACGGAAACAGAATGAGCAAAACGACAGATTTGATGTTGTTGTTCCATATCTGCCTGCTCAGCCCGGTATATTTCATTGTCTCAGAAATTCAGTTTGGGCGTGGCCTCAGCCTGTGCCCTGTTTTCAGCAAGGTCATACATGGTTTCACGCCTGAAGCCGAACATTCCGGCAAGGAGGTTCGACGGGAACGTCTCCACTGCGTTGTTAAGCTCTTTTGTGGCGGAATTGAAGAACCTGCGGGCAGCAGCAAGCTTGTTCTCTATATCCGAGATCTCCTCCTGCAACTGGATGAAGTTCGTACTGGCTTTCAGGTCAGGGTAAGCCTCCACAGCAACCCTCAGTCCCTGCAGGGCAGACGACAGTTTTCCGTCAGCGGCGATCTTCTCCTCTATTCCCCTGGCCTCGATAGCGCTGGCGCGGGCGTTGGTGATGTCGGTGAGTACTGTGCTTTCGTGCTTCATATAAGCCTTCACGGCTTCAACCAGCTGGGGTACCAGGTCAAGTCTCTGCTTCAGCTGCACATCGATGTCGGCAAAAGCATTCTCCCTGTTGTTCCTCAGGCGTACGAGACGGTTGTACAGGCTTACTGCCAGCAGTGCCAGAACAACGATAATAATAAGAAGTACATAGAACATTTCTCTGAGTTTTTAATTGTTAATGTAAAAATAACACATAATAACCGATATTGATTAGTCACCTCTGATATTTACGGGCTCACTTCGAACCTAACCATGTGGCATAGTGCCACACTGTCTCAAGAGGACCCTTGTTGTGATGCTTCAGCCACCATGCGCTGAAATATCCCTGCAGCACGGCCAGCAGTATGCCAATCAAAAGACACATGGTTGCACCGGTATATTTATACAAGCCGAGGCCGTAACCATAGTATATGAATGACCCGAGAACCGACTGCATGATATAGTTCGAGAGGCTCATGCGGCCATAGTTTGAGAAGATGTTCAGAGCTCTGTTAAACCTTTCATTCCGGTAGAGCACGACAAATCCCGAAACAAGCACCAGCATGAAGGCCATATTTGACCATGATGTCACAATTGTTGATGCCGGGCGGGCAAGGGCTTCAGAACCAATCCATCCGGCAATGTGGGTTTTAATGATGAACAGGGGTATGAAAGCCAGGGACGCAACCACAAGAGTCCTCACCCAGAAATTCCGTGATGAATCTGACGCGACAAACAGTTTTTTTCTTCCGGCCAGCATGCCAAACATGAAGAGTGATGCGGTCTGGAATACCCTGCCATTCTCCCAGTTCCAGTACAGGACCGCAGGCTTGCCTATTGTGAGGTTTCCCACCCAGGTCTTCAGAAGTGAACCCCCGGTGATATGTTCCCCGGTTCTGGCAAAATAAGACCATGAAACAGGATCCGCCAGACTGGCTCCGGGATCGTGTAACCCCTTTATTAAGGCGAACCACTCATAAGGCTGCAACATAAGGAACAATGCGATCCAGAAGACACTTCTGTCGCCGAGCCGGGCCACAGGGATAAGCACCAGCCCGATGAGTGCATAGATCGTAAGTATATCACCCTGGTAGAACGAAGAGTTGATGATGCCGAAGAGCAGAAGCAGGAGGAGCCTCCAGGCAAATCTGCCCCGGAAGTCGAAGCCTCTCTTTGCCTGGTTGTCGGACTGAATGAAGAAGGTCAGTCCGAAAAGCAAAGCAAAGATTGCGTAGGATTTCCCGCCGAAAAGGAAGAAGAGAGTGTCCCATATCCCTTTATCAAGCGTGACCATCCAGACAGGCAGTCCTTCAGGTTTAAAATAAAAATCGAAGTGCTCAATGTTATGAAGCAGCATTATTGAGACTATGGCAAATCCACGCAGGGCATCCACCACATGAAGACGCGAAGAATCAGTAATCATTTTTCTGAAAAGTTATAATTCATAACCGGGGTTCCACTCCCTGAAAAACTGGTCGAGGTACCTTACCATGAAGTCATGTCTTTCCTCAGCAAGCTTCCTGCCTGTATTAGTATTCATCAGATCCTTGAGAAGCAGGAGCTTATCATAGAAATGGTGGACCGTGGATACTGATTGGCTACGCGATGCGGACAGGAGTGGAGGGTCAGACAGCCGTTCACGGGGGTCATAGATTTCGTTCCCTTTGAATCCGCCGTAGTTGAATGCCCTGGCAATGCCGATGGCGCCCATTGCATCGAGCCTGTCGGCATCCTGTACAATCTCCAGTTCCGGGCTGGGGGCAGAGATTCTCTTTCCCTTTGAAAAGGAGATATTCTCATTAATGCCAACCACCTCTTCAATTATTTCCCGGTCAACGCCGAACCC
>DAIDJT010000189.1 GCA_027451265.1 Bacteroidales bacterium
AACAGGGTAAGGATACTAAACAAGGCTAACGGCACTGTCATGGTATACCAGCTGGTGCCCGAAGGCGAAGCTAACCTCAAGGAGGGGAAACTCGCTGCCACATCACCCATTGCACAGGGACTGATGGGCAGGAAGGTGGGAGATGTTGTACAGGTCAAGGTGCCTGCCGGAACAATCCCGTTCGAGATAATGGAGATATCAATCTGAAATCATTATTGTATGGCATCAATCTTTACACGCATTGTCAATGGTGAAATACCCTGCTACAGGGTGGCAGAGAATGACCGCTATATTGCATTCCTTGACGTGAGGCCGCTAAAACCGGGTCACACCCTCGTGGTGCCGAAGCAGGAAGTGGATTATATCTTTGACCTGGATGAGAATACCCTTGCCGGAATGATGCTCTTCGCACAGAAAGTGGCCAGGGCAATGAAGGAAGTGGTTGAATGCAAAAGAATAGGTGTGGTAGTGATAGGGCTCGAAGTGCCTCACGCCCATATTCACCTTATCCCCATCACCAAGGAGACGGATCTGCTCTTTACAAATCCCAGGATCCAGCTCTCACCTGAAGAAAATGAAAGACTGGCGAGAGAGATAGGTGCACGCGTGAAACTCTGACCCTGGGTCAGTCAAAAGAAAAGCAGCACCAAACTGCCCCGAAAACAAAAAAAGCCCCCGTCACCGACAGGGGCTTTTTTATAATCAGGAGATTCTTTACTTCTTTCCTGCGCAGCACGGGGCAGTTGAGGCGGTGCCTTCCTTTGCAGGAACCACTTCACCCTTCTTGTCGCCGCAAGTTGCAGCTGACGGACACTTAGAGCAGTCTGTGCCTTTGGCGGCGGCAGCTGCGTCTTTCTTGCATGCATCGGCGGTTGAGCCGCATACATCGCACTTGCCGTCCTTGTTCTGATCGACAAAGGTACACTCACTCTTGTTGTGCTTCTTTTCCTTGTCGGTTGTCTGAGCATAGACCCCTGCAGCCACGACCATCATCGCGATGAGAATCAAGCTGCCAATCATCCATTTCTTCATACTAATCGTTAATTTGTTTGTTTATTAAACGTGTGCAATATAGAAAAATTTTAAATAGCCGGTCATGTAAGTTACAAATATCATACCTTTGATGATACTTCTCGCTGCGAAGTGTTTCATATTAAAGATATTGCCGACGATTTTCTGAGCCTGTTCCTGCCACGGCCCTGCCTGTCATGCGGCATTCACCTGGTCAGAGGTGAGGAGGTGCTCTGTACGGCTTGTTTGCTTGACATGGCGCGCACCGACTATCACCTGCGGCGTGGCAACATGCTTGAGCAGGCGTTCTGGGGAAGGTGCCTGCTGGAGAGGGCAGCGGCATTTTCGGTTTATAACCGCGGCAGCCGGATAAGAAAGCTGATTCACCTGCTGAAGTACTCAGGCAGAAAGGATATCGGCATCATGCTGGGTGGGCTGTACGGTTCCGTACTGGCTGAGAGCGGATTCACCACGGGGATTGACATGATTGTTCCCGTGCCGCTTGATCCGGCCAGGGAGAGGCGCCGTGGATACAACCAGAGCAGGTGCATTGCCGAAGGGATAGCCTCCCACTGCGGCCTGCCGGTAAGAAGTGACATACTGTTACGTACCGGGAGATCGGGCTCTCAGACAAGCAGGGGAAGGTATGAGAGATGGGAGAATGTTGAAGGGCTCTTCGCTGTAGGCAGACCCGGAGATATAGCCGGCAGCCATGTGCTTCTTGTTGATGATGTCATCACCACCGGGTCCACGGTGGAAGCCTGTGTAACAGCCCTTCAGTCTGCCGGTGGCGTCAGGGTCAGCGTGGCAGCCCTTGCCGCAGCACAGAAGCTTACTGTCTGATAATACCCGGCAGCCAGCTTCGGTGCGGAGCCTTAATGAATGCTATGACTCATCAGCCAGCTCGGGCACAGAAGCTTACTGTCTGATCCTGTCGCTGTTCTTCTTTATGAAATCGCCCCAGTTTTTGTATTCCCTTGACGCCACCGGTTTGCTGCTCTGATAAAAATGACACATGGCGGCACCGAGAGCGTCAGTTGCATCAAGGACCATTGACTCGCCCCTGAATGAGAGGATTGTCTGAAGCATCGAGGCCACCTGTTCCTTGCTGGCCTGACCCCTGCCTGTGATTGACATCTTTATCATCCTGGGGGCATACTCAGATACCGGCAGATCACGGTAGAGCGCGGCAGCAATGGCTGCACCCTGCGCCCTGCCCAACTTCAGCATGCTCTGTACGTTCTTTCCGAAGAAGGGTGCCTCAATTGCAAACTCGTCAGGATGATACCGGTCAATCAGTTCAAGGGTCTGCTCAAAGATGGTCCGTATCTTCCGGAAATGATTCTCCTCCTTGCGCAGATCAATAATGCCAAGAGTGATAAGCGACGGGCTTTTGCCCGACACGGTTATCAATCCGTATCCGGTAACAGTTGTCCCGGGGTCTATGCCCAGGATAATCCTTTCAGACTGAACAGGCTTCACTTCCTGTAAGCTTGCGGTGGGCCAAGAAAGAGCTCCGTGGGCTGCTGGTTTCCTTCTTCTGACCATATCCGGGGACGCCTCACAGGCAGAGCTGACGCTGACTTCTTACCCTGAAGCACACCTATGGCTGCCTTGAGCGAGGCCTCTTCCGGATCACCGAAGTCGTGTGTTATGTCATCAGCGGCACGGACATCAGGCACAAGCCCTTCATAGAACCGGCCCTGGTCTGCGGCATTAAGGTATTCAAAGGTGATGGGGGCAAAGACATACTGGTAATCAGGTTCAGGAACACTGGTTGAAGGGAACGGAAATCCCCAGATGTTCATCCCGGCCGGCTTGCCGTGGGTGGTGTCGCCTACAAGCGTCACATCGACATAAGGCTTCAGGCTGTTGATGACAACCTCACTGGCGGAGGCCGAACTGCGTGTGGTAATGAAAACGACGCGGTCAAGGCCAAGCGGGCTTACCGTCCTTACAAACTTATAACTCTCATTCCACTCAGGACCCACAAGACTGTTATAGGTAAGCTTGTAGCACACCTTTGTCGTGTCATCCCATGTAAGCACAAGACTGGCAAGTTGCTGGGCTATATCCATGTATCCTCCGGTATTGTAACGGAGGTCAATTATGAGGTCAGTGACATTGCTGGCCTTGAAACTGGCAAAGGCTTCGTTGAGCTCATGCTCTGACGGGTCAATGAAAGTCTCAAAACAGAGGTAACCGGTCTTGCCGCTGGGGAGGTCAAGGACCTTTGATGCCGTCACAGAGTTAATTGTGAAGCTTGACTTGACCGAGGTATATGTGACTTCCTGGCCATCCGGGTTGATGAATTTGAACGTGTTTGACGTTCCTGCCGTAGAGGGCCCCATCAGGTTATTGTACGCAGTGTTGTTTCCTGAAATGAAGATGGGAGCAATGAGTGTGCCGTTTATTTCCTTGACTATCCATCCTCTTCTGACTCCTTTTGGCCACAGGTCGGAGCCCTCGTAAAGGCTTACCACCCTGACGTTGTTTGCCTCGTCAAGACCCATTCTGATACCGTGGCCAACAAAGCTTCCCTCCATTGATGCCATGAAACTCTCATAGTCGGTAACGAAGCTCCACCTGTCCATCTGCTTGTACCTCAGGGCTTCCATTAAGTCCTCAGGGTTGTCATAGTCAGATACCTTGACAGTAGGCATTGTGCTGTACCAGAGATAGACATACTTCATCAGGTCATACAGGCCATCACGTGCACGTTCTTCAACAGTAGGTGTATTAACAGGCTCCGGGTCTTTCCTGCATCCGTAGATCAATGGTATAACCAGGAGGGATATAAGCAGTACCTTTTTCATATTCAGCAAAGTTTGGTTCAAAAGTAACAAAAAATGTGCCGCTTGGTTTACGCTTTCCCTGCCCTGTTCTGCCAGATGACGCTGCCAATGATCAGAAGCAGGCCCAGCGGGGTTGTAAAATAAACAGGTTCGTCAATGATAAAGTGGAGCAGGATGAGTGAAATGAAGGGAGCAAAGTATACCAGGTTGCTTACCTTATCGGTTGTCTCGGAGAGCTGCAGTGCTTTAAGCCAGAGCCAGAAGGTGATTCCCATCTCGAAGAAGCCGCAGTACACTGATGCTGCCACTCCCCTGAGGCTTACCGCGTGTGCGAATGAGCCGGTGACAGCCATAAGGATGAGCATGTAGGCTGACCCGAAGATAAAGCTGGTAAAGAGTTTTACTGACTCATCGCGCCTGTCGCGTACGTTGAGGACGAAGTAAAGCGCCCACAGCACTCCGCTGACAAGTGCAAGCATCACACCCACCGTATCTGACCGCCCGGGACTCAGAGGAGCACCCTGTGATGAGATGATATAGACCCCCACAAGGCTTAAGCCGAGTGCAAGAAAGCTGCGGGCCGGTATGCGGTGACCCAGCAGCGGTATGGAAAAGAAGACCAGGATGATGGGCCATATCATGTTGATGGGCTGTGCTACCTGGCCGGGAAGGCGGCTGTAGGCGGTGAGGAGGATAAGGTAATACCCCACGGGATTAATGAACCCGAAAAGGGCTGACCAGACCAGATCACGACGGGTGGTCTCCTTCAGCAGGCACAGTTTCCCGGTAAGGACCATAACCACAAAAAGGACTGCAGTTGAGACAATTGTGGTGATACCAAGCATTGTCACTATGCTAAGCTCCGAAAGAGCTATCTTGAAAGCTGTAGGGATAGTGCCCCAGAGAATTACTGAGAGGGCGGCATAGGTATATGCCTGCTGGCTCCTTTTCATGATTTTCAGCTGATCATTCCGAACCCTGTATAGGGAACGAGTATGTCAGGGATCCTTATTCCTTCAGGTGTCTGGTTGTTCTCAAGAAGGGCAGCCACGATTCTCGGCAGTGCCAGGGCGCTTCCGTTCAGGGTATGGCACAGTGTGGTCTGTTTGGCTCCCTTCTCCCTGAAACGGCACTTCAGCCTGTTGGCCTGAAACGCCTCAAAGTTGGATGTTGAGCTTACCTCCAGCCAGCGCTGCTGAGCAGCTGACCAGACCTCAAAGTCGTAGGTCATGGCCGAGGTGAACGATATGTCGCCCCCGCAAAGCCTGACTATCCTGTAAGGCAGTTCAAGTTTTGCAAGCAGGCTCTCCACATGCTTCACCATCTCCTCAAGCGCCTCGTATGATTTTTCAGGATGAGCTATCTGCACTATCTCTACCTTGTCAAACTGGTGGAGCCTGTTGAGGCCCCTGACATGCGCACCCCACGAGCCTGCTTCGCGGCGGAAGCAGGGAGTGTATCCCATGT
>DAIDJT010000190.1 GCA_027451265.1 Bacteroidales bacterium
CGATGAGCAGTACCGGGCGGCCTGCCGGGTTGACGCTGCACTCAAAAACAACATCATTGAAATGCCGCCTGAGCCCGGTCCGTGCATAAAAGCTGAAGAACCTGACAAAGAATGGTATATGTCTCGCTTTTATTATCACTTTGAACTTATTACAGGCACCAGTGATCTTGGCGGATTACGGTATGAATCAGGAATCACGGGCAGTCCACCCTCCTCTGCCGGGCTGAAGTGCTGAAGATATTTCAACAGTGCAAGCCATTCCTTCCCCTCCTGTACGCCGGCTTTAGCCTTATTGAAATCCATCACGAAATCATCCATTTCGGTGACCGGGTTTCCGGTACTATCCTTGGGCTCAACCTTTATCAGACCTAAAGTTTTCTTTTTTACCAGCCCCAGATTATCTGCCATATAAGAATTGGCGACAATGGAATAGAGTTTCGGGTCATCTTTTGATGTATTCACCTCCGATACATTTCCCTGGTTATCTGTAAATTCAATCTTTCGCACCTTATTGAAGATTCTGCCTTCCGGGTCATAAACTATGCGCAAATGGGAATAATACGGATAGTTGGATGAGGCTGTGGCTGACGTAAAGAGAAGTATCTCAGCAATGTTCTTGAGTTCCTTTCCCGTGACCCACATTTTTGACAGCGCGTACCCGGGTACCTTATCTTTTCCTGAGCCCAGTGACATCACCCTGAAGATATCAGCCACGCTCTGGACACCAGGCTGTATCGGATCACGGAGCACACCTGCAGCCACAATGGCAATGTCAGCGCCAGGGCCTTCACTGTTAACATAATTGTAGATGGCATCTGCCACAAGAACACCCAGGTTGCTGTCAGCAGCCCTTCCGTACTCATCATAACTTACAGTGTATGGTGCAATGGCAACCGGCATGGTATAGGTCATCCCCAGCGGATTCAGAATTTCCTCGTTGATTTTCTCCTCCTGCAATACTATTTCCGATTGTATTTCATTTACAGCATCGGTTTTGTCATTGACTGGAATGGCTTCATATTTTTCAAGTATCATGCTGCCGTTTCCTGCAAGAAGATCAACTCTCCCCACGTACCTGCCGTTATCCCCGACCCCGACGATAGGCACGCCGTTGACAATAAGAGGTTCCTTAAGGAGGATATGAGTATGTCCCGTAATAATCAGGTCAATGCCTTTTACTTTCCTGGCAAGTTTCACATCCTCACCTGCCCACTCTCCCTTTTTATTCTTTGTTATTCCGCTGTGTGAAAGGCATATGATGATATCGCATCCTTCCTTATTCAGCTCTTTGACCAGTTTTTTTGCTGCCGGGATTATTTTGCCGAAGGTGACCGGCGGGGCATATGGAGCTGATTCATCAGCATCCTTTCCGATGAGGGAAAAGATGCCTACCCTGATACCGTTTATCTCCCTGACAGTGTAAGGTTTGATGAGAGCTTCTTTCATTAAAGCCTCGAAATTGTCATCGGCCGGATCATCTGTGTCAGTGACGCCATTACCCAGCAGGAAAACCGGGATATCGCCCCGCTGCCTGGCATTGCGGACTATTTCTGAAAAAGCCTTTGGGCCGAAGTCAAAATCATGGTTACCCAAAGCGACCACATCATATCCGGCTTTCTTCATCAGCGAATGCTGGAAACCTGTTTCAGGCTCCAGCGCCTGGAATAGTGTTCCCATCAGGCAATCGCCAGCATCAACAACAAGTGTAGACCCGGGGTTTTCCTTACGGACATCTGCGATTATGCCTGCTATGCGTGCCAGGCCTCCGATTGTGGGATCATTGTCAGTCACCAGCGGCGTATAGGCCGATTCCGGGGCAAAGCCCTGCAGGTGCGAATGAAAGTCGTTTGTATGAAGTATGGTCAGTTTCTTTCCCTCCTGGGCATTGAGTACAATAACCGCAGTGAGGAAAAATAACACAATAATGATCTTTTTCATCTTGCATGAAATTTGGGATTAAGTTAGCAAAAAGCTTTACATCCCTGCCACAGAGCAGCTAAAAGAATTACTGAATCCGGATTCATCAGGTTCCGGATAGCACAGGCTAAATCCGACTTTCCGTGAAGCTTAAGCAGTTTAATCTACAGGAAGATCGTAAAACCCATCCGGATAACCGGTCCTGAGTATATCTCGCGAAGATCGGTCTCTTCACCCTCATACCACTCGGTACTCGCCCACACACTCCATACATATCCGGCCTGAATATCAAAAGTCACCATGTCTGCCAGGGGCACTGCCACACCCAGTGTAAATCCCGGGTTGAACAGTGAATACCGCTCCACCTCCGGATCAGGCCCCGAAGTCGGATATTTACCGACACAGGTCCCTGCCATTAACTCCAACTCGGCAAAGGGATACACCTTTTCCAGCGGATAGTAGTACCTTACAAAGGGGCCGGCAGCAAATGAAGTCATCGTCACCTTCCCCTCCGAATCGACATGCTGGTTTGAAGATCTGGCAAAAAGGAACTCAAGCCCCACAGAGAGGTTTTCAATAATGAAGTAACCTCCCTTCGGGATCAGGCTGAATGACCTATCCTTATGCTCATTGTAAGTAACAGATCCGGAAGTGTATTTGGAATGCATCAGACCGAGGTTCATCAGCTCAGATCCCCATGATCCTTCAATGACCGCAGAGGAGGTTACCCCCAGAAGAATATTTCCTTTTTCAAGCTGGGGCGGCTGTGCCATTGCACTGTAAGCAACCACCAGGGCTGCAACTGTTGTCAATAGTTTGCTTTTCATAGTTCCGGCTTGTTAAAGGTAAATTGTGAAACCCATTCTGAGACAGAATCCGCTGGTAATGAAGTTTACCCTTTCTTCAGTCTCCGTGTCAGTGTCCTTCATCGATGAACGCAGGTAACCGGCGGCAGCATCAAAGGTCACATTATCACCAAGAGGAAGGGCTGTTCCGACTAAAACTCCAAGCATCACAAAAGGAGTCCTTTCATCATCACTGTACCATAGTTCCCTTGCTGTACCAAAGAGCATTTCTGCCTCAGCGAAGGGGTAGAATCTGTCAAGCGGATAATAATACCTTACAAAGGGACCAATCCCGATTGTGCTTTCTTTATAGGTATCATCATATTCCAGATCCTTCTCGGTGTACCCGGCAACAACTGCATGAAGCCCTGCTGCAAGGTTGTCGATCACAAAATATCCTGCTTTCGGCAAAATATTGTAGGTAGTCCGTTTAAATGCATCCTCGGCAGGTCCGGAACCATACTTGTACGTAGCCTTTATGAATCCGAGGCTGATGAGTTCTGAACTGACTGACCCGCTGAGCGCTACCGTCGATGTGGCTCCGAGAAGAATCCTGCCTTTTTCAAGCTGCGGCTGGGCTGAAATGGTTGCAATACTGACCAGGAGAATTGCAACCGTCAATGAGATTTCTTTCATAGTCCGTGTTTTAGATATGCCTACTCTTTAGTTTTTCGGCCTCTACTCCCTACTCTGAAGGTGGATTTTCGGGAAACTCCTTTATATCTGCAATTGAGGCAATTGATATCTTCCAATCAAATTTACACCCGAAGAATACAGTTGTCAAGTTTTTTTCCGGAGGGATGAACTTACAAGTGATATCGCCGGATGATTTATCATCACAGCGGGCCAGGTCTTTTCGTATATTTGTTCCTGTCATTATTAAAATCTGCGAGATATGATAAGTGAAATCAGGGCACAGGAACTGAACACCGAACGGTTCATAGCTGAAAAGGTAAGTGAGATCAGGGCCGCCGTGGGCGACGGAACAGCCATCAATGCACTCTCCGGGGGTGTTGATTCGTCAGTTGTCACAATGATAGGCCACCTGGCACTGGGTGACAGGCTCAGGACAGTGTTCATACAGAACGGGCTGATGCGCGAGGGAGAACCGGAAACCGTTGCCGCAGTGTTTAAAAAACTGGGGGTAAAGGTGGAGATAGTCGATGCTCGTGATGAGTTCCTCGAAGCCCTTAAGGGCATAACTGATCCCGAGCTGAAGCGTGAAGCCATCACGCAGACATTTTACAGGAAGGTATTTGGGCGCATCGTCAGGGAGAGCGGCGCAAGGCACCTTCTGCAGGGAACCATCCTGACGGATATCGATGAGACTGTTGCCGGCATCAAGCGTCAGCACAATGTGTTCGCCCAGCTGGGCATAGACCCGAAGGAGACATTCGGTTACCATATTCTCGAGCCGCTGGTCCAACTCCGCAAGGATGGGGTCAGGATGACCGGCCGTGCCGCAGGTCTTCCGGAGGAGATGTTCAACCGTATTCCATTCCCGGGACCGGCCCTGGCTGCACGAATAATCGGGGAGGTGACACAGGAGAAACTGGATATTGTAAGAAAAGCAACGGTGATTGTCGAGAAATTGCTGGCCGGCAGGGGAGCTTTTCAGTACATGGCCATACTGCATGACGACCGTGTTACGGGCATGCGCGACGGCAAAAGGGATTTCGGGAGGCAGATAGAGGTGCGCTGCTGGGACAGCATCGATGCACGTACTGCAACCCCGACCCGGCTTCCGTTTGAGCTTCTGGAAAAGCTTGCGGCCGAGATACTTGACAAAGTTCCGGGAGTGGTCTCGGTTACCTATAATATAGCCACCAAACCACCGTCAACCATAGAAGCAGTTTAAAGATTGGAGAAGTCCGAATTGCGAATTGCGATTTATTCAGCATTCGCAACTCGCAACTCGCAGATCACAGGGCTTCTGCCACCACAAACGTTGACCCTCCGATAAATATCATGTCACGCTGCCCGGCTCCTGCACGTGCGGCCGCAACCGCCTCAGGAACCGACGGGTAGGCGCTGCCGCTGAGCCCGAACCCTTCCGCCGCCGCCATCAGCAGCTTCTCATCCAGCGCCCTCGGTACCGAGGCCCTGGTGAAATAGTACCTCGCATTCTTTGGGAACAGCGGCAGCACCAACCCCAGGTCCTTGTCATTGACAAACCCGATGACCATATGCAACTTCCCTTTCGCGGTTGCCCTGACCTGTTTCATCACATACTCCAGACCCTCCCTGTTGTGGCCCGTATCACACACTGTAAGCGGCGAATGTGAAAGGATCTGCCAGCGTCCCATCAGCCCGGTGTTCGATACCACGCCTTCCACTCCCTTCAGAAAGTGATCACGGCTAAGCCCGAGCTCTTCCGACAGGATCTCCACAGCAGCCGCTGCCGTCTGCAGGTTCTTCTTCTGCGCCAGGCCTCCCAGCGGTGTCTCACCTTGGAGCGTTATGCCATCATTAAGACC
>DAIDJT010000191.1 GCA_027451265.1 Bacteroidales bacterium
GCGAGATGCTCACCAACCAATATATTGTCCAGGAGACACAGGGCACTATAGCCAAGGACATTACGGTCACTCCCGAGGAGGTCAGAAAGTTCTATAATACTATTCCGCGTGACTCCCTTACCTTGGTGCCCAGGAAGGTTCAGCTGAGCCTCCTTTCTGTTCAGCCGCCGGACATGGAAGCCAGCAAGGCTGAGGTTCGCCAGAGACTTCTCGATCTCCGCAGCCAGATCATCAACGGAAAGAGTTTCAGCGCCCTCGCTATCCTGTACTCCGAGGATCCGGGGTCAGCCCCTCGCGGAGGCGAACTTGGATACAATACACGTGGCGAGCTGGCCAAACCTTATGCCGAGGCGGCATGGAGTCTCAAGCAGGGTGTTGTCTCAAAGATAGTTGAAAGTGAGTTCGGGTTTCATATCATCCAGCTCATTGACAGGAAGGGTGATATGGTCAACTCGCGTCATATTCTAATGAAACCCAAACTGTCGGCAGAGCAGACCGAATGGTCAATACTCAGGCTTGACAGTATTGCAAACCTGATCCGTTCTGACAGTCTTTCCTTTACAGAGGCAGCCATGAGGTATTCTTCTGACAAAGCCACTCGTGCAAATGGTGGCAAAATGGTTAGCGAGAACCCCGCAGAGAGAGTCAACTGGCTCACTCTTGACGAGTTATCGAAGGAGATCAACCTTGTGGTGAGAAACATGAAACTGGGAGAGATATCAGATCCTTTCCGCACCACTGACGCCAAGGGAAACAGTATCTACTGCATCATCAGGCTTGACGCCGAAATTCCGGCCCACAAAATGAACATGCAGGATGACTACAACTATCTTTCCGAGCTCGCCCTCAGGGACAAGCAGGGCCGCAAGTACCAGGAGTGGATAGCTGACAAGATCAGGAGGACGTACATCCGTATCAGTGATGACTTCCGTGGATGCAACTTCCACTATTCCGGATGGTTCGAATAGCAAGGATACAAACAGAAGGATTATTTTCGCTAAGCACTGCCCGGCAAATGGTGTCCTTTTCGCGGGGAGCGGCCTCTTTATTCCGGACCTTGTTACATCTTCCGGCCCCGGATGGTAACGGTCTGCCTCTCAGTTTCCGGCCACGTACTATTTTCAATTTCCTGCCTCTCAGTTTCCGGCCGCGTACCATTTTCAACCTCCTGCCTCTCAGTTTCCGGCCCTGCCTACCTCTCAAAATCCTTCCCTTTATTATTCTTCTGGGTTCCACCCAGCTCCGCGCCCAGGATGCCCCCGGCCGGAGGAGGGTTGAGATAATGCACTCCGACTCCATGAGGTATGAGCGTATCGACGGCCGTACCCTCAACAGGCTGAACGGCAATGTGAGTCTCAAGCACAATGATCTTTTCATGGACTGTGACAGTGCATGGTACTATGACGACACAAACCAGGTGCTGGCTTACAACAACATCCATATCTGGCAGGGTGACACCCTGCACATCCGCGGACAGTATCTCTCCTATAACGGCAACACCCGCAAGGCATTCCTGACTGACAGTGTCATTCTATCCGATAAGGAGATGAACTCAGCTATACACTGACAAGATCGATTATGATGTAAACACCCAAGTGGCCAATTATGATACAGGGGGACGAATCCTCAACGGTGACAACACCCTTACCAGCATAGTGGGGATTTATTATTCCAGCCAGAAGATGCTTCATTTCCGCGACAGCGTAAAGATTGTCAATCCTGACTGGGTGATGACCGCCGATACAATGCGCTATGACACCGGCAGGGAGATAGTATGGTTTGCCGGCCCTTCCGAGGCAGTGGGTGACAGTATTTACCTCTACTGTGAGAACGGCTGGAGCGACACAAAGAATGATGTGTCACAGCTGATGAAGAATGCCGTTCTTGACAACCGCCAGCAGCGCATCACGGGTGACACCCTCTGGTATGACGAGAAGAGCGGGAAAGGCGAGGGTTTTGGCAGGGTGACAATCACTGACACCACTGATAATGTTACCGGCGGAGGCAATTATGCCTGGTATGAAAAGCGTCCGGAGCGATTCCTCCTGACGGGTACGCCATGGTTCTCACTGTTTACCGATGATGACACTCTTACCCTTCGGGCTGACACCCTCAGGGCCATACCTGTAGAGGACACTGCAGGAGTAAGCCACAGGCTGCTGAAAGCCTACTATAAAACAACAATCTTCAGCCGCGAGATGCAGGGCAGGTGTGACTCTCTCTCCTACTCCTTTCTTGATTCCGTGATCAGGCTGTATGATGATCCCATTGTATGGTCGCGCGGGAACCAGATGACCGCTGACTCAATTGCTCTTTTCACAGTCAACAGCAAGGCTGACCACATGGAGATGTTCAACAGGGCATTTGTCGTCAGCGAGGTCGACACCGCACGGTATGACCAGATCAGCGGGAAGAACCTGTCAGGCTATTTTGTCGACAATAAATTGCAAAGGATCAAGGTTAGCGGGAACGGTGAGGCAATCTACTATGTTGTTGACGGGGATGAACTTGTGGGTGTTAACCGGGCCAGAAGCGCCACCATTGAAATATTCCTGGAAGACAGCAAAATTGTTGAGATATTCCAGAATCAGAGTCCTGACGGTACTCTCAATCCCCCTTTGAAGGTACCTGATTCTGAAATGAGGCTTGACGGGTTCAGATGGCATCCTGATCTGCGGCCTGACCGCCAGGGCATGCGAATTGATGAAATACTGCCGCCTGCCGCGGAAATGTCCGAAGAAAAGATTCCGGAAGGGGCGCAGGAAACGAAGCCGGGTAAGGAACCCGATAAGATATCCGGCAAGGAGCCGGACAAAGGATCCGGCAAGGAACCGGACAAAGGACCTGGCAAGGAACCGGGCAAAGGACCTGGCAAGGAACCGGGCAATAGACCTGACAGGGGACCTGACAAGGTCACTCCTGTAAAAGCCTAAGTGCCTGTAGATGTCACAGATGTGACCGCTCCAGGCACTTAGTGTGCTTATAGCAACAGTTAGCTAGTACTCGTCTTCGTTGAAGAAGAAGTCGTCCTTTGAGGGATAGTCAGGCCAGATATCTTCAATACTTTCGTAGATATCTCCCTCATCTTCAATTTCCTGCAGGTTTTCAATGACCTCCATGGGGGCACCTGACCTTATCGCGTAGTCAATGAGCTCGTCTTTTGTGGCGGGCCAAGGCGCGTCTTCAAGTTTTGATGCTAATTCAAGTGTCCAATACATAATTGAGTAAGTTATTTATTACCCTTCTTAGAGTCCGCAAATATAAAATTATTTAGAATAAAAAAAGATTAAGCGGAATTTTTACACCGATTATTTTGACTTTTTACCGGGCATCCATTTAACCTCTTCAGTTCCAATTTCATACATAAGACACCTCGAGAGGACGAAGAGGTAATCAGATAGTCTGTTGAGGTATTTTACCACGTCAGGGTCTGTTCGCTCTGCCTCATCGAGGCGAAGAACAGCCCGCTCGGCACGGCGGCAGACGGTTCGTGCCAGGTTGGCTGTGGCAGCCGGGTGGTTTCCGCCGGGAAGAATAAAAGATTGAAGTTTTGGTAGTTTTGCTTCCATTCTGTCTATGGAACTTTCCAGCAGTGAGGTGTCACTGACGAAAATGCCTTCGGGGACACTTGCCGTGGGGTGGGTGGCGATAACTGTACAGCATGACATGAGTACCGACTGGATTTCAATCAGTTCCCCGCGGGGAACACATGACTGTTCGTAAGAGCGCAACATGCCGATCCATGCAATCAGCTCGTCAAGGGTACCGTAGGCCTCTATGCGCGGGTGGTGTTTCGGCAGCCTGACGCCTCCGATGACGGATGTTTCTCCCCTGTCGCCGGTTTTGGTATAGATCTTCATCCAACGGCCTGCCAACAGGCTATTTCTTCCTTACCTCGATCCTGTTTTCATTGATGTAATCAGCTGATACCTCACCGTCCATCAGCTTGATTATCCTGTGGGCATGGCGTGCGATGTCCTCTTCGTGGGTCACCACAATTACTGTATTGCCGTCATCATGGATTTTGTCAAGCAGGTCCATGATGTCATAGGAGGTTTTACTGTCGAGGTTGCCGGTTGGTTCGTCGGCGAGGATTATTGAGGGATTGTTTATCAGTGCCCTTGCGATGGCCACCCTCTGCCGCTGACCGCCGGAGAGCTCATTGGGTTTATGGGTCATCCTGTCTCCAAGTCCTACCAGGTCAAGTGTCTTGATAGCGTGTTCATCACGTTCATGTCGCGGGACGCCGGCATATATAAGCGGGAGTGTCACATTTTCAAGAGCGGTATAGCGAGGGAGCAGGTTAAAGGTCTGGAACACGAATCCGATTTCCTTGTTGCGGATTTCGGCGAGCCTGTCATCTTCCATCTTGCTGACATCGGTGCCATTAAGCACGTACTGTCCTTTTGTAGGTGTGTCAAGGCAGCCGAGGATGTTCATAAGAGTTGATTTGCCGGAGCCTGAAGGGCCCATGATGGCTACATACTCATTTCTCTTTATCTCAAGTGACACTGAGCGCAGCGCCCTGACTATAACTGAACCTACCTGGTAATTTTTAACGATCTCCTTAATCTCAATGACTTTATCCATGGCTCTTTTATTAAAGTTCCGAAATTAGTTGAAATTACTCTATAAAAATGTTACAGTCCTGTTATTTTTTGTTAATACAGCACACGGTAGCGGCCCGGGGTGAGTTTTTCACGGTAAAAAAGCATGCCCATGCGGAAAGTTTCAAGTGATGCAGGGGCAATAATTTCCCGCCCGGAGTGGGCGATGGTTATGGTGCCGCGTTCCGGGTGCAGGTGGCCGGCAGAGGGACCAGGGCCGGGTTTTTGTGTATCTACCAAGGTATCTGATGCTGCAGCGTCCGGTTGTTCCGGCACGGGTGCCGTAAGTGACCTCCAGGCACCGGTCATATCGCCGTTCATATGAATGTCATCTGCTACTATTATCATCTCCTCACCCATCTCCCTGATTCTGTGCACATATTCTGTCAGTGCAGCTCCACGGTGATTGCCGTCAATGTATGCAAGGTCGACTCTTGTTCCCCTTCTCTTAAGTTCATTGAGAGCCTCGCCAAACTCCATGCAGATCACTTCAGCATTATGTGCGCCATGTCGGCGGAGGTTATCGCGTGCCATGTCAGCCAGTTCGGGGCAGCCCTCCACTGATATCACTCTTCTCTGAGGTGCTCCCAGCGCCATTGCCAGTGTACTTATTCCCAGCGAGGTTCCC
>DAIDJT010000192.1 GCA_027451265.1 Bacteroidales bacterium
TGCCGCTTCCAATCACAACATCACCGTAGATGGTTGCAAACGGTTCAACAGTGACCCCTTCGCCAAGCTGAGCCCTCGGATCAATATGTGCCAATGAAGAAATCATATGCTGTTATTTGTTTTTTATGACCTGTGCCGTCATTTCTCCCTCAGCCACGAGCTTCTCTCCAACGAATGCCTGGCAATACATAATCACAATATTCCTCCTTATGGGTTCGCTAAGGTCAGCCCTTACAACAATAGTGTCACCGGGGATGACCTTGTGCTTGAACTTCATCCTGTCAATCTTGAGGAAATAGGTTGAGTACCTTTCAGGCTCATCAACGTTGCCCAGTACCAGTATCCCCCCCACCTGGGCCATTGTCTCCACAAGAAGCACACCCGGGAAGACATGCTCCTGTTCAAAGTGACCCTGGAAGAAGGCTTCATTATATGTAGTATTTTTTATTCCTATCACATGGTTCTTTGTGATTTCAAGTATCCGGTCAACCATCAGGAAGGGGTACCGGTGCGGAAGCAGCTTCTTGATCTGCTGTATATCCATCGCTGCCGGTTTGGTTGTATCGAGAAGAGGAATCTCCTTTTTCGTTGTCTGCCTCTTGATCTGCTGCCTGATCAGCCTGGCGAGTCTTGTATTGGAGTAATGACCAGGGCGGGTTGCAACCACCCTGCCCTTTATGGGCTGCCCTACAAGCGAAAGGTCGCCGATCAGGTCAAGCAGTTTATGCCGTGCCGGCTCATTGGGGTACCTGAGCTTGGTGTTGTTCAGCACGCCGGCATGGTGTTCCGTAATGCCTGGTTTGTTAAACATTGTTGCAATCCGGTCAATTTCTTCCTGCTCCACCTCGCGCTCAAGTATCACCACTGCATTCTCAAGATCCCCGCCCTTGATCAGCCCCACCCTGAACAGCGGTTCAAGCTCATGGAAAAAAACAAAGGTGCGGCTACCGGCTATCTCCTTCTCAAAGTCGTCAATCTGGTCAAGAATGGCATACTGGTTGCCCAGGATCTTGGAGTTGTAGTCTATAAGCACATGGGCGCTGAAGTGATCATCCGGATAAACAATCAGATCCACGCCATGCTCCTCGTCAGAAAATGCAATTTTCTCCTTTATCACGTAATAATTGCGCTCTGCATCCTGTTCCACAATGCCAGCTTTCTTGATGGCTTCGACGAACATGCGTGAACTGCCTCCCATAATAGGGGCTTCGGGACCGTTTATCTCAATCAGAGCGTTGTCAACCCGCATTCCTGCAAAAGCTGCCAGTACATGTTCAATGGTTGCCACCGAGGCTTCACCCTGTACCAGTGTCGTTCCCCTTGAGGTCTCTGTCACATTATCAGCAATTGCATCTATCACCGGTGCACCGGGGAGGTCAGTACGGCAGAACTTGTATCCATGGTTCGGAGGAGCAGGCTTGAAGGTAACTATTACTTCTATTCCGGAATGAAGTCCCTTACCGTTGAGACTCACCTCATTAGCCAGCGTCCTCTGTTTTTCACTCATATCAGATCAGTTTTAATTGGGCAAAGAAAAAGAAAATTTCCCGAACGGCATAATGAAAAACCCTACATCTGCGTGATGATCAAATCATTTCCTTTAGACCGCTATCCGGAACTACCTGTTTTTTAAAGACTCAACTGCCTTTGCAAGATCATCAACCCTGCTGCTCAGATCAGGCAGCTTCCTCAGGTAAACAGTGGTTTTAAGAAATTGTTTGCTGTCAGTTGCAGGATAGCCAAGGTATGTTGCGTTTTCTTCACTGATTGTGCTCATGATGCCTGACTGAGCTCCGATCTTTACACCGTCAGCTATCCGGAGATGGCCTGCCAGCCCCACCTGTCCACCGAACATGCAGTTCCTCCCCACAACGGATGATCCTGCCAGCCCCGACTGAGCGGCGATGACTGTGTTTTCCCCTATTTCGCAGTTATGGCCTACCTGTATCAGGTTGTCAAGCTTGACTCCCTTTCTGATTATTGTCGAACCCATTGTTGCGCGGTCAATGCAGGTGTTAGAGCCTATCTCCACGTTGTCTTCAAGGATGACGTTACCAATTTGCGGTATCTTCATGAAATTGGCATCGGTGACCGGTGCAAAGCCGAAACCGTCTGCTCCTATCACAGCCCCGGCATGAAGGATGCAGTCATTGCCTATCACACTGTCGCGGTACACCTTTACCCCGGGGTGAAGCGTGCAGTTCTTCCCGATCCTGACATTTTCACCGATGTATACCTGTGGATGAAGCGAACATCCGTCGCCAATGACCGCATTTTCCGATATGACGGAGCATGCGCCGATGAACAGGCTTTCCCCCAGAACGGCTTTCTCATCGATTACCGCCGAAGGATGAATCCCCTTCTTTGTCGTTCTGGCCTGCTCATAGAAGGCCAGCAGCCTTGCCAGCGCCTGGTAAGGATCCTCAACCCTGATCAGGGTGGCTTTCACCTCCTTCGACGGGATAAAGTCATTCTTCACAAGAACGGCCGAAGCTCCTGTTGTATAGAGATAAGGTTCATATTTCGGGTTTGACAGGAATGAGAGTGCACCGGCCCCGCCCTCTTCTATCCTGGCAACTGTGTTCAGTTTGGTTTCCGGATCACCCTCCACGGTACCGTTGAGTAGCCCGGCTATCATTGCAGCAGTAAATTCCATATTCAGCTATTTTGTTATTTGATTATTTCTTTCGGGTAACAGAGGTAATACTTCGTCACCTTTTCTGACAGCGCTTCCTTGTCGAAGAGGTCAGACACCGCTGTTATGTCGGGGGTGCTGCCGTTCTTCAGGAGGATGCGCACCTCGGGAGTACCTGGAGCATATGTCTGGTTGAATACATCCCCGGTATTGACGTAGTACCTGACCTCATCTGCGGACAGCCCAAGCGTCTCCATCGTCTTTTGGGCCGTTTCGCCCACCCTGGCCGGATCAAACGGGGTTTTCTGAAGTTCTATCGCAAGCAGGTCCCTGCAGACGAATCTCCTGCACAGGTCGGCCAGTACACGGTCACCGCAGTGTATCCACACCTTTGTGGCAGATATGATATCGCTTTCGTCGAGGGCGCTAAAGTGCCCCACCAGCGTTGCTTTGTCCTCATTTGCTGCCCTGTTGTGCCTTGGTTCAAGAAAATAAGCAAGAGCGGGTGTGGCAAACAGCCTATGACCTGCGGCGGTGACCTGGCGTGCCCTCACAAGCAGACTGGTGAGCAGCTTCTCGGCTGAGACAACGGTCCGGTGGTTGTAGACCTGCCAGTACATCATCCGCCTGGCTATCAGGAACTTTTCTACAGAATAGATCCCCTTCTCATCAACAACCAGCCTGTCATCCGAGACATTCAGCATCCTGATGATCCTGTCTGATCCCACCGACCCTTCAATCACCCCCGTGAAGAAGCTGTCGCGCCTCAGGTAATCCAACCTGTCCATATCCATCTGGCCCGTCACCAGGTCATGGAAAAACTTCCTTGGATATTCTCCGCGGAAAATAGCGATGGCAGTTTCCAGCCTTCCTTCAAGGGTTCTGTTAAGTTCTTCCATGATCAGGAGTGACATGGTCTCGTGGGGCATGTCCTCAATCAGCGAGTGTTCCAGCGCATGTGAGAAAGGCCCGTGGCCTATGTCATGCAGCAGTATTGCTGCAAGTACCCCCTCTTCCTCTTCTGCCGAGATGTCGGTGCCCTTGCTCCTGAGAGTGTGAACAGCCAGACCTGTCAGGTACATCGCACCCAGGCAATGCTGGAAACGGCTGTGTACCGCCCCCGGGTATACGAGGCTTGAAAGCCCCAGCTGCCTGATATTGCGCAGACGCTGAAACCAGGGGTGCCCCATCAGATCATAGACAAGATCATTGGGTATACTTATGAATCCGTATACCGGGTCATTGATAATCTTTCTCCTGTTCGTCAAACAGCACTGGGTTTATGCGGGCAAATTTATTCAATAGTTTCCAGATTAAGGGAAAGAAAAGCTTCATATCCAGCTCTCCGCACATTTTTTAGTGCTGACAAATGATTGATTATTGAAAAAATGGTTTTATCTTTGCACCCGAACAGAAGGGTACGAATGGCCTAGGGGACAAAAAGTCCCCTATTTTGTTATCAAAAAACAGACTATGATTACAAAAGACCATATCAGGAAACTGGCGGAGGGGCACATCAGCGGCACCGGCATCTTTCTCGTTGATGTCAGGCTGAGCAGCACCGGCCGCCTCACCGTCCTCATTGACCGGACGGAGGGTGTTACAATTGATGACTGCGCCATGCTGAGCAGGCAGATCAGCAATGACATTGGCGAGGAAGCCGGCGATTATGAACTGAACGTCTCTTCCCCCGGTCTCGATATGCCGCTGCTCGTACCGGAGCAGTTCATGAAAAACGAAGGACGAATGGTCGACGTTGTCACCCACCAGGGGGAAAAGATGAAGGGGACAATGCTGAACGTTACAGCCGGGGGATTTGACCTGCGAACCGAGACAAAGGTTAAAAAGGAAATCGTTACCGCAGTCAGATCATTTAATTTTGAGGATGTTAAAACGGTTAAAGTAATTATATCATTCAAATAAAAGTATAGATTACGACAATGGAAAATGTAAATCTCATAGATACTTTTTCGGAGTTCAAGGAGCTGAAGAATATTGACAGGCCCACAATGATGAGTGTGCTCGAGGATGTGTTCAGGGGTATGCTTGCCAAAAGATTCGGTTCGGCCGATAACTTTGACATCATTGTCAACATTGACAAGGGTGACTTTGAGATATGGCGTAACCGCGAAGTGGTGGATGACGAGGGTTTCACTGACCCGAATACGCAGATACCGCTCTCCGAAGCACACAAGATTGACGAGGATTACGAGGTGGGAGAAGAAGTCTCGGATGAGGTCAAATTCCTGGATTTCGGGCGCAGGGCCATACTTGCACTGAGGCAGAACCTGGTGGCACGCATCCTCGACCTGGAAAAAAATAACATTTATCTGAAGTACAAGGACCGCATCGGAGACATCGTCACCGGCGAAGTTTACCAGGTATGGAAGCGCGAGACCCTCGTCCTTGACGACGATGGCAACGAACTGATCCTGCCCAAGGGCGAACAGATACCCTCTGACCATTTCCGCAAGGGTGATACAATCCGTGCAGTGGTTATCAGGGTGGAGATGAAGAACAACACGCCAAACATTATATTG
>DAIDJT010000193.1 GCA_027451265.1 Bacteroidales bacterium
GTGCCGAAGCCTGGTCACCAGAGTTTGCCATGGCGAGTACGCTGAAATCTATACCTGACCTGACAAGGGCAATAAGGCTGTCAGCCTCTTTTCTTGCCTGTGCCAGGGTTCTCCCTGCGTTTGGTGACAGAAGTATATGTGCAGCCCTTACTGAATCGGGGCGCTCTGCTATGTTAATTATGCGGGCAAGCTTGTAGCTGCCATCCTCGAGGTATGGACCGGCTACAGCAGCCTTGTCACCCGAAACGGCCAGCTGACGGAGGCTTTCTGGAAGTTCATCAAGAGTCTTGTAAAAGCCTGTGTGACGGGTGTCTGCCGTAAGGTTGATATATTGGACAGGATCAGTGGCAGCCGCAAAATTCTCCTTCTCATTGATCGCCCAGTTCTCAGCCTCTTTCATGTCTGACTCTGACGGCGCAATCTCAAACGTGATATATTCCATGTCCCTTGAGGCACCGCGCTTGAAGTTGTCCTTATGCTTGTCATAATAACTCCGGATCTCGTCAGAGGTGACCTTTACAAGGCTGTCCGGAATGGCTGCATAGTTGCGGACCATATAACTGAAACTGACGGTATTTGTGTTGAGATTGTTCTCAAATTCCGACTGTTTGCCGGTGACATAGAGTCCTTTTGACATAAGGTTTACCAGCTTGGTATTGAGCCTGTCATTAATTATCTGATCCTCGAAGAAGAGCCAGTATTTCTTGGTTGCGTCATCAGTTTCCGTTGCCTTAAGGAAATTAACCAGGAATGACTGATTGAAAGTGCCCGTATTTGGATCAGTAAAAAGCTGTTTTACAATGGGATGCGGGTCATCGCCAAAGACAAGCATTTCAACTTCGTCAGGACTGACGCCAAGGCCTACCTGCTTGTAGGTCTTTCCCATCAGCTTCTCGGAAAGTATCTGCTGCCAGACTTGTTCCCTGAGGCTCTGCATCATCTCATCATTCACTTCCGTCGACCCTGACATCTTGTAGATATCCACAAGATCCTGCACCCGGGCCTCGAAGTCCTGGTATGATACACTCTCCCCGTCAATCAGGGCAAGCTGATAATATTTGTTTGCCTTGCGGCGCTGGGAAGTATTGCTTCCGAAAAAATCACTCACGACAAAGAGAAGCAGTGAAACCCCTATCACAATTGCCAGCAGCGGTCCTGCCTTCTCTCTCAGGTTCTGAAGTATTGCCATCTGAATACTAATTAAATAATGAATTTGCCTCTTGAAAAATACAGGCGACAAATATAACAAAATTCACTTAAACAAAAGGATGCACCATATTCTCATTTAATTTAAGTTCCGGGAAATATGATAATTCTCATATTTCCTTCATATCGCACAGTTAGTAAATATCTTGTAAGGGCAAAACGGTAAAACTATGTCAAGGAACCTCAGGGGACTTTCTTCAAGGAGAGGTCTTACAGACAGCCTGTACGGGAGTATCGCGGGCGCCACCGGCTATGATGAACGCTTACGCGATGAGGAGCTTAAGGCAATTGCCGGCGGGTTTATGACCGGGCATGCAGCGGTGCTTGGTGCAAGCACTTTTTATGATTTCCTGCAACCGGCCCATTACGGGAAAAAGGTATACATGTGCGACGGTACTGCCTGTCTTACCTCCGGTGGCAGTGACAGGGTAAGAAGAAGCCTTCATGAGAAATTCAAGCCCGGGGAGATTGGAGTAATGACCTGTCTGGGTCACTGCCACTCGAACAATGCCTTCCTGGTCAACGGGGAGATCAGACTGTGTGGCAGTGAAACCCGTCCGTCAGCCATGATGGTTAGCTCCAATGCCGAAATGCCGCCACTGCTTACCCCGGTTGGTGACATAAGGGATTACTATTCTCTTGCAGGGAATTGGGCCGGAAAGAATGATGATGCCCTGAAGGAACTGGAAGCCTCAGGTCTCCGGGGACGCGGAGGGGCAGGATTCCCGTTCCATGTCAAGGTGCGCTCATCGCGCGATGCCGCGGCTGACAGAAAGTATGTAGTCTGTAATGGCGATGAGGGTGACCCGGGCGCCTTTTCAGACAAATGGCTGCTGGAGGAGCGCCCCCACACCGTGCTGTTCGGAATGATGATGACGGGTATCATTACGGGAGCTGATACCGGCGTGGTATATATCAGGGGAGAATACCCGCTTGCCGTACGCCGGGTCCGTGAGGCTGTCAGGCACCTTGAGGAGACGGGCATTGCAACAGGAAAGGAAGGTGACCCCGTAACCCGTTTCCGGTTCCACATCGTGGAAGGATCGGGAGCATATATATGTGGTGAGGAGACATCCCTGCTCAACTCACTCGAAGGGTTGAGGCCGGAGGTTCGCACCCGCCCACCATTCCCCGCAGTATACGGCCTCTTCGGAAGGCCGACGGTGCTCAGTAACGTTGAGACGTTTGCAAATATTCACTTTATTCTGGAGGAAGGCGGCGCAACCTGGGCAGGCATGGGAACAGAGAAATCACCCGGGACAAAACTCGTCTCCCTCGACGGAGCCTTTAACAAGCCGGGCCTCCTGGAGGTTAAGATGGGTACCCCGCTAAGGGCGGTCATAGATGAGCTTGGAGGAGGTACCCGCTACCCTGTCAAAGCCTTCCAGGTGGGAGGGCCGCTGGGAGGACTTGTACCGGTATCGCGGATTGATGACCTGACACTCGATTTTGAGTCGTTCGCCCGTGAGGGCTTTCTCCTCGGACACGCAGGAATTGTTTCAGTACCGGAAGATTTCCCGGTAATAAGACTGCTTGAGCATCTCTTTGAATTCACCAGGAAGGAGTCATGCGGGAAGTGCTTTCCGTGCAGGCTGGGCTCAGCGCGGGGTTATGAGCTGCTCTCCGGTGCAACCGGAAAGAATGAAAAGATTGACCGGCAGCTTTTTGACGATCTGCTTGAAACGATGCAGCTCGGTTCACTGTGCGCACTGGGAGGAGGGTTGCCGCTGCCGGTGAAGAATGCACTGCAGTATTTCGGCGAAGAACTTAATGATTACTTCACCTCAGGGGAGGCATGATCATGGACAAGACCTCATTTATAGACAATAAGCCGTTTGACATTGAGCCCGGGGAGACCATCCTTCAGTTTGTCCGCAGAAACATGGGCAGGGAGGTGATACCCACCCTCTGCCAGGCTGACAACCTTGAGAACTACGGCTCATGCCGGATCTGTTCCGTTGAGGTGGCCTTAAAGGAGGGTGGTCCTGGGAGGGTGATGGCATCCTGTCATACGCCAGTGGCACCGGGATACTACATCTATCCCTCCACGGAGAAGATTAAGAGGCTGCGCAAAAACATCCTTGAGCTGGTGCTTTCAGAATACCCGCAGGAAAGGCTTGTTCCTGAGCCGGACATGCTGCCCACGGAGTTCCAGTCGGTGGTGGCCGCTGCCGGAAGCCCGGAGGTGCGGTACAGGCGCAAGGTGACCATTCATGAGAAGGACATGACCCGTCCGTATGTATGGTCTGATCTGACCGAGTGCATCAAATGCTACCGGTGCGTGAGGGCATGTGATGAGCTGCAGGCCGAGCATGTGCTGGGGATACGGGGCAGGGGCGACGGAAGCACAATCATCAAGGGTTTTGACCAGTCGTTCCGTGACTCTCCGTGCGTATCATGCGGTGCATGCGTGCAGACATGTCCCACGAACGCAATTCATGACCGGTACTCGGTCAAAACGCTTAAGGCTGACCGTACGGTACGGACAACATGCACTTACTGCGGTGTGGGCTGCAACCTTGACGTGAAGGTCATTGACGGGCAGGTACGCGGCATACAGGCTCCGCTCGACTCGGTAACCAACAGGGGTCATACCTGTGTCAAGGGAAGGTATGCCTTTGAGTTCTACAACCATCCTGAAAGACTCCGCTCACCAATGGTGAGAAAGGACGGGAAGCTGACAGAAGTGTCATGGGATGAAGCCTATGATTATACTGTGAAAAGGTTCCGGGAGATAAAGGAAAAATACGGACCCGACTCCCTGGCCGGAATCTCTTCGGCCAGGTGCACAAATGAGGAAAACTACCTGATGCAGAAATTCTTCAGGATAGTGATTGGCACAAACAATATCGACGGATGTGCAAGGGTCTGCCATGCCCCTACGGCTATGGGAATGCAGTGGGCTTACGGTACCGGGGCCGCAACCAATTCAGTTGATGAAATTTACAAGACCGGGTGCATCCTTATCATTGGCGCAAACCCTTCATCTGCACACCCTGTGACCGGTGCACGCCTCCGGTCGGTAGTCGAGACGGGTACGCCGCTTATCGTCATCGACCCGCTTAAAATTGAAATTGCCAGGCTGGCAAAGCACCATCTGCAGATAAATCCCGGAACCAACGTTGCTGTCCTGAATCTCTTCGCCAGGTACCTGCTTACCGAGGGATTAATTGACAAGAGGTTTATTGAGAAGAGGACCGAAGGGTGGGAGGAGTTCAGGCGATACCTTGAGAACCTTGACGTTGATGAGCTTGAGCGGATCTGCGGCGTTGACCGTGAAAAGGTAAGGCTTGCTGCAATTGAGTATGGTTCGGCGAAGTCAGCCATGGAATTTCATGGGCTGGGGGTCACCGAGCACTGGCAGGCGACGAAGGCGATAACGCTGATCTCGAACATTGCCATGATGACTGGCAACATCGGTCGGGAGGGCTCAGGTGTAAACCCCCTGCGCGGGCAGAACAACGTGCAGGGTGCGGCTGACATGGGAATACAGCCCCACCAGGGAGCAGGGTATCTTGATGTGACCAACCCTGAAAACATTGCCCTGTATAATGCCTATTATGGTGCAGAGCATCCTTCGGTGCCGGGCTACCGCATCCCGGAGATGTTTGCGGCGGCAGGCAGGGGCGACCTTAAGGCGCTTTGGATAATGGGGGAGGACATACTTCAGACTGACCCAAACACCTGCCATGTGAAGAGTTCTCTGCAGGGCCTCGATCTTCTGGTGGTGCAGGAACTTTTTATGACAGAGACTGCCCGGATAGCCGACGTGATCTTCCCTGCATCATCCTTCCTTGAGAAGGAGGGGACATTCACCAACGGCGAGCGGCGTATACAGAAAGTACAGGTGGCGGTGCAGCCTCTTGCAGGAACGAAACCCGACGGGCAGATTGTTGTAGACATGATGAACCGGATGGGTTATTCGCAACAGGGCTACTCCGCTGATACAATACTCAGGGAGATAG
>DAIDJT010000194.1 GCA_027451265.1 Bacteroidales bacterium
CACCGGCTATACAGGTTCGGGAGGATGCGAGATATATGTCAGAAATGCTGACGCGCCTCGTCTCTGGGAAGAGGTCTTCAGGGCAGGTGAAGAGTTCGGGATCAGGCCGATAGGACTGGGAGCCAGGGATACACTTCGCCTGGAGATGGGATTCTGCCTTTACGGTAATGATATCAATGATACCACATCACCGATTGAAGCAGGCCTTGGATGGATAACCAAATTTGTTCCCGGCAAGGACTTTATTGACAGGGAACTGCTGCTGAAGCAGAAGGAAGAGGGTACTGACAGGCGCCTCAAGGGGTTCGTAATGATAGACAAGGGAATTCCCCGCCAGCATTATGAGGTTGTTGACGCCCGGGGCAACATGATAGGAGAGGTCACTTCAGGCACCATGGGCCCCTCGCTTAAACAGGGGATTGGCCTGGCATACCTGAACAAGGGTTTCTGGAAAAATGATACTGAAATATTCATCCGTGTCAGGGGCAGGGATCTGAAGGCAAAAGTTGTCTCACTGCCTTTTTACAAACAGTAATCAGTGACTGACCTTTTACAGCCATGACGCCGAAGAGCCTTGAAATATGCTTTACCCCCGCATCGTTTGATGCCCATGCTGACAGTGAGGCTGTGGTGGTTGTAATAGATGTACTCAGGGCAACCAGTTCCATTTGTACCGCTTTCGCCAACGGCGCGAGGGAGATAATTCCCGTTGCGACGGTTGAGGAAGCCATGGAAATGAAATCGCGCGGATATCTTCTGGCTGCCGAGCGTGACGGGTATGTGCTTGACTTTGCTGATTTCGGGAACTCTCCGTTTAACTTCACGCCCGAAAAAGTGAAGGGGAAGAGTGTTGCCTACAGCACAACCAACGGCACGGGAATAATGAAACGGGCTTCAGAATGCCATGACGTGGTTATCGGCTCCTGGCTTAACATGTCAGCCCTGTGCAGATGGATTGAGGGGCAGGGCCGGAAGGTGGTGATAGTCTGTGCGGGGTGGAAAAAGCGATTCAGCCTCGAGGATGCAGTCTGTGCAGGAGCCCTGGCTGAGAAGCTGCTGGAGACGGGCAGGTTCACCACCATCTGTGACTCTGTGCATGCTGCCACTGATCTGTGGAGCGTTGCCAGAGGTGACCTGCTCGGGTACATGGAAAAAGCTGCGCAGCGATCAAGACTTAGAGACAAGGGGCTCGACGACTGTATTCCTTATTGTCATACGGTTGATATGACGGATGTGATTCCGGTGCTTCGCAACGGAAAACTGGTAGCCATTTGAAACTCAATCCCGCTGTGTCCATTGTTGACTGGCAGCAGAAACAGGTAAGAACAACTACAAATAAAAATAAATCTCAGGTTATGAAAAAACACAATTTCTACGCAGGACCTTCAATCATGCCACAGTACACTAATGACAAGGTGATTGAAGCAATCAGGGATTTCGCAGGAACCGGGCTTTCCATCATGGAGGTCTCACACCGCAGCAAGGAATTTGAAGCTGTCATGGCAAGCGCAGTCAGCCACATCAAGGAACTGCTTGATGTTCCTGCCGGGTATTCGGTAATATTCCTCGGCGGCGGCGCCAGCCTTCAGTTCGCAATGGTTCCGATGAACATGCTCGAGAAGAAGGCAGCGTACATCAACACCGGCGAATGGGCAGGCAAGGCACTTAAGGAAGCAAAACTCTTCGGCGAAGTTATTGAGGTGGCCTCATCAAAGGACCGTAACTTCAACTACATCCCGAAGAACTACGTTGTTCCTTCAGATGTTGATTACTTCCACATCACCACAAACAATACAATCTTCGGTACCGAGTGGAAGAAGGATCCTGATGTGAATGTCCCGGTTGTGGCCGATATGTCATCGGATATCTTCAGCCGTCCGGTTGATGTTTCAAAATATTCTATCATCTATGGCGGTGCACAGAAAAACCTTGCCCCGGCGGGAGTCACATTCGTGATAATAAAGGATTCCGCTCTCGGAAAGGTTACCCGTCCGATTCCGACCATGCTGAACTACAAGACTCACATTGAGAAGGAGTCTATGTTCAATACACCGCCGGTACTTCCGGTATTTGCTGCCCTGAAGACGCTCGAGTGGCTGAAGCAGAAGGGGGGCGTGGCCGCCATGCAGAAGATCAACCAGGAAAAGGCTGCCCTGCTATATGACGAGATTGAGCGCAACAAGCTCTTCAAGGCTACTGTTCCCGATCCGGAAGACAGGTCGCTTATGAACGTATGTTTTGTTATGACAGATAATTACAAGGAGCTGGAAAAGGAATTCGGTGATTTTGCCAAGTCAAAGGGCATGGTTGGAATAGCCGGTCACCGTTCGGTAGGAGGCTTCCGTGCATCTCTGTACAACGCTCTTCCGATTGAAAGTGTCAGGGCTCTTGTTGATTGTATGAAGGAATTTGAAAACAGATACTAAAAAGAACAGGAGGAAGACATGAAGATTCTTGTAGCAACTGACAAGCCATTTGCCCCGGTAGCGGTCACGATGATACGCGAGGTGGTGGAGAAGGGAGGGCATACCCTTGCACTCCTTGAGAAGTACAAGACTCCGCAGGAGCTTCATGCAGCGGTGGCTGACGCCGATGCAATGATAGTTCGCTCTGACATCATTGATGCTGCAGTGATTGCCGCTGCCCCGAAACTGAAGATAGTTGTCAGGGCAGGCGCCGGATATGATAATCTCGATCTGAATGCCTGCACAGCAGCCAATGTGGTTGCCATGAACACTCCCGGGCAGAACTCCAATGCCGTTGCCGAGCTTGCATTTGGCATGATGGTATATTCCGCACGCGGAGGCTTTGACGGCAAATCCGGTTCGGAGCTGATGGGCAAGACCCTTGGCCTGCATGCATTCGGTGCCGTAGGCAGGTGCATGGCCCGTATCGCTTCCGGATTCGGAATGAACGTTTGCGCCTTTGACCCGTTTGTTGACGCAAAGGTTATTGCTGAGGCCGGTGTCACACCTGTGGCAACTCTCGAAGAACTGTATTCAGGCTGCCAGTATGTTTCACTTCATATTCCGGCAAATGAAAAGACGAAGGGATCAATCGGAGAGAGGCTGCTTTCACTGATGCCGCAGGGAGCCGTGCTTGTTAACACAGCCCGCAAGGAGGTGATCAATGAGGCTGAGCTGGCCGCCGTTATGGAGAAAAGGAGCGACATGAAGTACCTTTCTGATGTCACCCCCGACAATGCTGAGCTGTTTGCACAGAAGTTTGCCGGCCGCTATTTCTTCACCCCCAAGAAGATGGGTGCCCAGACAGAAGAGGCAAACATCAACGCCGGAGCGGCCGCCGCACGCCAGATAGTATCATTCTTTGCAACAGGTAACGAGACTTTCAGAGTAAATAAACCCAAATAGAGACAATTTTCAGATATGGCTTTTGTTAGACCTTTCCGGGGGCTCAGACCTCCGGCCAATCTGGCATCGGAGATTGCCTGCCTGCCCTATGATGTGATGAACTCCGAGGAAGCCGCTGTAATGGCAATGGGTAAGGAAAAATCACTGCTTCACATTACCAAGGCCGAGATAGACCTGCCTCAGGGCACTGACGTCCATTCGGAAGAGGTCTACCAGAAGGCGGTTGACAATTTCGCAGAATGGCAGAAAAAAGGCTGGCTTCTTGATGACCGTGAGAGACACTATTACATTTATGCCCAGACAATGAGTGGCCGCACCCAGTATGGCATTGTCGGAGCAGCTGCGGTGGATGACTACCTGTCAGGGGTGATAAAGAAGCATGAGCTTACACGGCCTGACAAGGAGGAAGACCGTATGGTGCACGTGAGGGCAAATAATGCCAACATTGAGCCAGTCTTTTTTGCATACCCTGCAGTGAAGGAACTTGACAAAATTGTTGAACGGATAGTGAAGAAGGAGAAACCCGAGTATGACTTCGTGGCAGAGGATGGCATCGGGCACCACTTCTGGGTAGTATGGGACAAAAAGACCAATGATGCAATTGAAAAGCTCTTTGCGGAAAAGGTTCCTTATATGTATGTTGCTGACGGACACCATCGTACGGCTGCCGCGGCGCTTGTGGGTAAGGAAAAGAAGGAGAAGAACCCTGCCCACAGGGGCGATGAGGAGTACAACTTTTTCATGGCGGTGATTTTCCCTGATGACCAGCTCAAGATCTTCGATTACAACCGGGTGGTGAAGGACCTCAACGGGATGACGCCTGCGCAGTTCCTTGAGAAACTGAAAGAGTCATTTGATGTCAGGGAGAAGGGCACCAGGACTCACAGACCGACGAAGCTCCATAACTTTGGCATGTACCTCGACGGTAAATGGTACAGTCTGACTGCCAGGAAGGGTACTTACCATGATGAAGATCCGATAGGAGTGCTCGATGTAACCATCCTTACGGAAAAGGTGCTTCTGCCACTGCTTGACATACAGGATCTGAGGCGTTCGAAGCGCATTGATTTCATTGGCGGAATAAGGGGTCTTGGCGAGCTGAAGAAGAGGGTTGACAGCGGTGAGATGAAGGTGGCGTTTGCACTTTATCCCGTTTCGATGAAACAGCTCATAACCATAGCCGATACCGGGAACATAATGCCTCCCAAGACAACCTGGTTTGAACCAAAGCTCAGGAGCGGGCTGGTGATACACAAGCTCGACTGAGGGAAGCCCGGGGCCGTGATGAACAGCATTGCAGAAAACATCAGGAAGCTGCTTGAAGAATTGCCTCCGGGCGTGGCAGTGGTGGCTGTGACGAAGACCCGGACACCGGACGAGGCTCTTGAGGCATACAGGGCAGGTCTGCGCATCTTCGGAGAGAACCGGGTGCAGGAGATGACCGTGAAAAAAACGCTCCTTCCTGATGACATTGCATGGCACCTGATTGGCCACCTGCAGTCAAACAAGGTAAAACAGGCAGTTGCGACAGCCTCTGTGATTGAGTCAGTTGATACTGTCAGGCTCCTCCGGCTGATTGACACGGAAGCCCTGGTGCAGGGAAAAACAATTGACTGCCTCCTGCAGGTACATATCGCTTCAGAGGAGACCAAGTCAGGATTCTCAGTGGCTGAAATGGAGGAAACCGACTGGTATGCGGTTTCAC
>DAIDJT010000195.1 GCA_027451265.1 Bacteroidales bacterium
GCTCTCCAACAGGAGGATCTATCCATCAATAGATATCCCTGCTTCGAGTACCAGGCGTGAGGACCTTCTTCTTGACAAGAACATGCTCAACAAGATCTGGATCCTCCGCAATTATCTTACTGACATGAACTCAGTGGAAGCCATGGAGTTCCTGCGTGACCGCATCACCCAGACAAGGTCAAACGAGGAGTTCCTCATTTCAATGAACAGCCAGTAGGGTTTTCATGAAAAATGAGTACTTTTGCAGTTTAATTTTTTCAAGGTTATTTGATCAATAATTACTTATAATCAGAAATGGCAACAAAAAAATTCATTACTTGTGACGGCAACCAGGCTGCATCGCACATAGCGTATATGTTCAGCGAGGTGGCCTGCATCTATCCGATTACCCCATCTTCCACCATGGCTGAATACGTCGATGAGTGGGCAGCTCACGGACTGAAGAACATGTTCGGTGAGGAGGTAAAGGTGGTTGAGATGCAGAGCGAGGCCGGTGCCGCAGGTGCAGTGCATGGTTCACTGCAGTCAGGCGCCCTGACATCAACCTTTACCGCATCGCAGGGGCTTCTTCTCATGATCCCCAACATGTATAAAATCGCCGGAGAACTTCTTCCGGGTGTCTTCCATGTCAGTGCCCGTACAGTGGCAGCACATGCACTGTCAATCTTCGGAGACCACGGTGACATTTACGCTACCCGCCAGACAGGATTCGCCATGCTTGCAACAGGAAGTGTACAGGAGATAATGGACCTCGCCGGTGTTGCACACCTTGCCTCTATCAAATCACGGGTTCCCTTCCTCCACTTCTTTGACGGCTTCCGTTCATCTCACGAGATCCAGAAGGTTGAAGAGATGAGCATCGAGGATATGAAGAAGCTCGTCGACACCGATGCTCTCAAGGCATTCCGTGACAGGGCTCTCAACCCGGAAAAACCTGTTACCAGGGGTACAGCACAGAACCCGGACATATTCTTCCAGGCAAAGGAGGCATCAAACCGCTTCTATATGAATCTTGACGATACAGTCAATGACTACATGGAGCAGATCTCCGACATCACCGGCCGCACTTACAGGCCCTTTACATATTACGGCGCTCCGGATGCTGAGAACATCATTGTTGCAATGGGTTCCGTCACCGAGACTATCAAGGAGGTAATTGATTACCTGGCAGAGACTAAGGGCGAGAAGCTCGGTCTCATCAGCGTACATCTCTACAGGCCATTCTCGGCCAAATACCTTCTCAAGGTTCTCCCGAAGAGCGTGAAGCGCATCACCGTCCTTGACCGTACAAAGGAACCTGGAGCCAACGGTGATCCTCTCTTCCTCGATGTGAAGGAGATTTTCTATGATCAGAAGGTTCAGCCTGTAATCCTCGGCGGACGATACGGTCTCAGCTCGAAGGATACCACTCCCGCACAGATGATTTCCGTCTTCGAAAACATGAAGAAGGAAAAACCAATGAACCAGTTCACCGTGGGAATCGTTGATGATGTTACCTTCAGGTCACTCCCTCAGCTTCCCGAGATCAATGTGAGCCACAAGGGAACATATTCAGCCAAGTTTTACGGTATCGGTTCTGACGGCACCGTCGGTGCAAACAAGAATTCGATCAAGATCATCGGTGAAACCACTGATAAATACTGCCAGGCCTATTTCGCCTATGACTCAAAGAAATCAGGCGGTGTGACCACCTCTCACCTCCGTTTCGGAGATCATCCCATCCGCTCGCCGTATCTTGTCAACACGCCTGACTTCGTGGCATGCCATGTGCCGGCTTATCTTGACAAGTATGACATGCTGAGGGGTCTCAAGAAGGGCGGCACCTTCCTCCTGAACTCAATTTGGGATGCAGAGGAGACAAAGGCCAAGCTTCCTGATCACATGAAGAAGTATCTGGCAGAGAACAATATAAGCTTATATATCATAAATGCAACGGCCATAGCCGAGGAGCTGGGACTGGGCACCAGAACCAACACCATCATGCAGAGCGCCTTCTTCAAGGTTTCGGAAGTAATTCCCTACAAGCTTGCCGTTGACGAAATGAAGCATGCCGTTATCAAGGCGTACGGCAAGAAGGGCGAAAACATTGTCAGGATGAACAATGACGCCATTGACCGCGGTGGTGACGTGACAAAGGTTGAGATCCCTGCTGAGTGGGCAAATATTAAGGTCCAGGCAGAGAAGACTGACGGCAACAAACCTGCGTTTATCCGCGAGGTTGTTGACGCCATCAACGGCCTGAGGGGTGATGATCTTCCGGTGAGTGCCTTCGTGGGCCGCGAGGATGGCACCTTCCCTGCCGGAACATCTGCTTACGAGAAACGCGGTATCGCGGTGAACGTTCCCGAGTGGCAGATGGACAAGTGCATCCAGTGCAACCAGTGCTCATACGTATGTCCTCACGCTGCAATCCGTCCGTTCCTCCTTACTGATGAGGAGCTGGCAGCAGCACCGGCAGGTACGACTGCAAAACAGGGTATCGGCAACACCAAGAGCCACAAGTTCAGGATCCAGGTGAGCGTGTATGACTGCACCGGCTGCGGCAACTGCGCCGATGTATGCCCTGCCAAGGAAAAAGCCCTCATCATGAAGCCTCTCGAATCACAGCTTGAACAGGCAGAGAGATGGACCTACATGCATGAGAAGGTAGGTTACAAGGACACAGTTGTTGACAAGTACACCAATGTCAAGAACTCGCAGTTTGCACAGCCACTGTTTGAGTTCTCCGGCGCATGCGCAGGATGCGGTGAGACCCCTTATATCAAAGCCATCACCCAGCTCTTCGGTGACCGTATGGTTGTCGCCAACGCTACCGGGTGCTCATCAATCTACGGAGGATCAGCTCCCTCAATGCCTTATACTGTAAACAAGAATGGTCATGGGCCGGCATGGGCCAACTCACTGTTTGAGGACAATGCCGAGTACGGCCTTGGTCTCAGGCTGGGTGCAACGAAAATCAGGGACCGCATCGAGCGTCTGATGAAGGAAAGCCTCGGCAGCGGACTTGCTCCTGAAACCATGGCAGCATTCAATGAGTGGATTGCAGAAAAGGAAAACACGAAAGCCAGCAGGACCGTATCAGAAAAAGTCATGGCCGCATGTGAAAAGGATAAGGCCCCGGTATGCAAGGAGATTCTGCAGCTGAAGAATTACCTGGTCAAGAAATCATTCTGGGTATTCGGCGGTGACGGATGGGCTTATGATATCGGTTACGGCGGCCTTGACCATGTACTTGCTTCCGGCGAAAACATCAACGTTCTGGTGCTTGACACCGAAGTCTACTCCAACACCGGAGGCCAGGCTTCAAAATCAACACCCGCAGGCGCCGTAGCCAAGTTCGCCGCTTCCGGCAAGAAGATCCGCAAGAAGGACCTCGGACAGATGGCAATGACCTACGGTTATGTCTACGTGGCCCAGGTTTCGATGGGTTCAAGCCAGAACCAGTACTTCAAGGCCATTCGTGAAGCCGAGGAGTATCCCGGACCGTCACTCATCATCGCTTACTCACCCTGTATCAACCACGGCCTCCGCAACGGCATGGGCAAGACCCAGCAGCAGGCAGAGGATGCGGTCACCGCAGGATACTGGCACCTCTACAGGTTTGACCCGCGCCTCGAGGCAGAGGGAAAGAACCCGTTCCAGCTTGACTCCAAGGAGCCCGAATGGAGCAAGTTCCAGGATTTCCTCAAGTCAGAGGTTCGTTATACCTCACTGCTGAAGGATTTCCCCGGCGAAGCAGACGTGCTGTTCAAACAGGCAGAAGAGAACGCAAAGTGGAGATACAACAACTACAAGCGCCTTTCAATGATGGAGTACGGTACTGTACCCGCGGAAACTGAAACCAAAACAGAATAAAGCTGTTATATGACGAAAAGAGAGCCGGCGATGCCCGGCTCTCTTCTTTTTATGGAGGAAAACCGGTATCTTCGCGCCCTGTAAGAATACTGGCCGGAAACAGAGAAAAGGTTGATACTATGGGCAGGGCACTGGCAATAGACTATGGAAGAAAAAGATGCGGAGTGGCAGTAACCGATCCGTTGAGACTCATTGCCTCACCGCTTGTCACAGTCCCCTCCGGCGAGCTTGAAGCCTTTCTTCGCGACTATATCCTGAGGGAGAATGTGACCGATGTGGTGATTGGTTACCCGGTCACCGTGAACAATTTGCCAAGTGAAAGTGTAAAATACATTGATCCGTTCATAGCAAGGTTCAGGAAGGTGTTCCCGGACACTCCGCTGCATCTTGCTGATGAGCGCTTTACATCACAGATGGCAATGCAGGCAATGATAGACGGAGGGGTGAGCAGGAGCGGAAGACGTGACAAGGGCATGGCTGACCGGATAAGCGCGTCTATTATACTCCAATCGTGGCTCCGGACCCGGGAAAACAAAAACAGGAATTGAATTTGAACATGATATATCCGATTTACGTATATGGACATCCGGTCCTGAGAAAGGTGACGCAGGAAATAAACAAAGATTATCCTGATCTTGACAGGTTCATTGAAGACATGTTCGAGACCATGTACAAGTCTGATGGTCTGGGGCTTGCAGCTCCACAGGTCGGAAAGTCGGTCAGGCTCTTCGTCATTGACGGTGAACCGCTGGCCGAGGACCATCCGGAGATGAAGGATTTCAGGCAGGCCTTCATCAACCCTCAGGTGGTGGAGCGCCAGGGTGCCAGGGTACCTATGAATGAGGGCTGTCTTAGCCTCCCCGGCCTCCATGAAGAAGTTGACCGCGAGTCAGAGATACGAATTCAGTACTATGACCGGCAGTGGAACTTTCATGACGAGGTTTATACCGGCTACAAGGCCAGGGTTGTCCTTCATGAATATGACCATCTTGACGGGATCCTTTTCCCTGACAGACTCAGTCCGCTACGCCGCCGCCTCATCAGGGGCAAGCTCAACGACATCAGCAAAGGAAAATTTGAAGCAACCTACCGTACTGTATTACCGAACAGCAGGTAAGATCCCTGTTGTTGACCCGCATTAACATATTTCTTAACTTACATGGGTCTAATTGCTGCTGACCCGTGCATATCAGGGAGATACCATTCCT
>DAIDJT010000196.1 GCA_027451265.1 Bacteroidales bacterium
GTCATCAGTTGCTCATCCCACATGGGGATTAAAGCATTGCATAAATATGGTTACTAAATACCTGTAAGTGCCGAGTAGCGGTTACATAATTGAAATAGAAAACCGGTCCTCCCGGGACCGGTCTTCATTGCTCCGGAAAATCATTAAACAGAACCTGTACCTGAAAGATTATTGGATGTAAAAAACGTATTCGTAGGACAAACCTTTTTCACGCAACCACCTGCGAAGTGCTTTTGCAATCTTTCTTTTCCGGAGCAGTACAATACCTATTCCTTCCGCTGTTATCTGATAGTAAGTCTTCATCTTTACCACGATGATCTGTACTAATATACGGTCAGAAAGAGCTTTTGTCCAGCCTCTTTTGACAGACAACGGTCAGGTATTGACAAACAGAGTCAAAGGAATGACTGTGACGGTGGGCGGAAGGCTCTCCCCTCCGCTGAAGAAGCACAGGTCATCAGTTGAAACCTGTCAGGTATTTGTAAAGTTCACTGTCAGTTGACAGTATGATGGTTGTGGTGGAGTCAAAAGTAAGCCTGAAGGTCTCCATTGATTTAAGGAAACCGTAGAGGCTGCGTGACGCAGGTGACTGGTCATAGGCACCGGCATAAATTGCCGCTGCCCGTGCATCAGCCCTGCCTTGTATCTCTTCCGCTTTCCGGTAGGCTTCTGACTGGATTGTCTTCAGGTCACGTTCCTTCTCACCATTTATTTTGGAGGCCTCTCCCTGCCCCTCTGACCTGAACCTCTCGGCAATCCGGTACCGCTCGCTCTTCATGCGCTCGTATATCTGGGCCCTGACCTCTTCAACATAATTGAGGCGCTTGATCCTTACGTCAAGTATGATAATACCCAGATCCTTTGCCTTTTCATTGGCCGAGACAAGGATCATATCCTCTATCTTTTGCCTTCCCGTGATAATGGTGTTCAGGGTGTCACCGGTCTCCTCACCTATCAACCCTGACGAAACAGGGGTCCTGTTGACCGACCTGACAACCTCCTCCAGGTTATGCCCGGCAATGTAGTCACGCGTTTCACCGTCAAGGATGTCAGCGAGTCTCGACTGTGCGCCGCGCTCATCCGTCAGTCTCTTGAAGAACTGAAGCGGGTCAGTGATCTGCCATCGTGCATAGGTGTCAACGAAGATGAACTTCTTGTCCTTTGTAGGCACCTGGTTCGGATCACCGCCCCACTCCATATATCTTTTCTCGAAATAGTTGGCCCGCTGGATAAATGGCATCTTAAGCTTCAGTCCCGGAGTGACCTTTGGCATTCCGACGGGTTTTCCGAACTGTGTCACAACAACCTGTTCTGTCTCTTTTACCTTATACACGCACTCCAGTATCAGCAGCAGCGACACCAGCAGCACTGACAGGGTTACGACGAGTTTTGTTGTATTGGTGCGCATGGTTTACTTCTTGGAGTTGAGTTGCATCTGGAGGAGTGGCAGCAGGTTGTTGCCGCTCTCGTCGGTAATGACCTTATTTCCTGCCCTCGGGATAATATCCGTCATGGTCTCAAGGTACAACCGCCGCTTGGTCACTTCGGGTGCCTTTACATACTCAGTGTAAAGGGCATTGAAACGTGACGCTTCGCCAAGGGCGTTGTTGACCCTTTCGGTAGCATATCCTTCGGCGCGCTGGACTGTCTCTTCCGCCTGTCCTTTTGCCTTGGGAATCACCTTGTTGTACTCAGAACGGGCCTGGTTGATAAGCGTCTCCCTCTCCTGCTGTGCCTGGTTGACATCATTGAAGGCATCCTTGACAGGGTCAGGAGGGTTGACATCCTGGAGCACTACCTGCTCAATCCTTATCCCGAGAGAATACTCGGTGCATAGTTGCTGAATCTTCTGCTGCACACTGGATGCAATGTCTGCCCTGCCCACTGTAAGCACCTCGTTCACGGTGCGGTCACCTACTATCTCGCGCATCGAAGCCTCAGAGATGTCACGCAGTGCCACCACCGGCTCCCTTACCCTGAACAAAAAACTGTAAGGATCCTCAATACGGTACTGCACCACCCATTCAACATCGGCAAGGTTAAGATCGCCGGTAAGCATGAGCGACTCGTCAACGGTTCCCTCCTTGGTGTATTCCGACCTGACGCCGGGGGCCGTGGTGCGGAAACCGAACTCCTCTTTCTGCTGCCTCTCGACGGCAACCTTATAGAGCCTTTCGATTAACGGTACCTTGAGGTTAAGCCCGGGCTCAACCTTTCGGACGTACTTCCCGAAGCGGGTTATGACGCCCACCTCTTCAGGCTGAATCTGAAAGAGAGTGGTGACCAGGAGGATGAGAACCAGAAGGGCAATTGCACCATATTTCAGATAGAGCCCGTTTTTGTCCATCCAGGACCTGTAGCCTGTGTTTCTGAATGTCTGTTCTGTCAATGTGTGTCGGTTTAGCCTGCGACGGAATTATTGAATCACTGCCGGTTTGCCTATTCGGATACGATCTTGATGTATTTGCCTGCCGGCACCGTTTCATTAAGCTCAATATTGTTAAGGAGAGAAAGCTCTTCCATCATCGACTGGGGCATGTTGAAGTAGCTCAGGGTGCTGGCGAGTGTTCCCGCACGCGGGGCTTTTCTGACATAGACTCTTTTGGGCTTGACATTGATCCTGGACTGGTCAGTCAGCTGCGCGAAGGTCTTCATTGAAGCCTCCATGGTGGGAGCATAACCTGCAAAGTCAGCTTCGGTGGAGACACCGTGGAAAACATATATCATTGATCCGTACTGAACGAAATAGGATAGGACAATGTTTGAGCTGGTGGCTCCCGTTGACTGATCCTGGGACTGTTGTTTTGACAGGGTGGCCATAGCCGGGAGACCGTTTACCGTTACCTTCTCTGAGCGCTGCAGCGTGAGGCCGTATGCAGCCATTGTAGTGTCAACGGCTGACTGAAGAGTCTTCTGGTTGGCGAGGGTGAAGAGCATAAGTGCCTTGCCGTCAGTAGGCTGAATGGTTACCTGGGTAGGTGCGTTGGTCAGCTTCCATCCGAGAGGGTAGGTGAACTTGAACCTGAGTTCAGGGTGGTAAAAGGTGTTGTCCATGGTGTAACCCTGCTTCGGATCTTCCCCGTAGATCATCCCGTCAATCATCTGGAGGTATGAGTCGGCATTAACCTTGTATGAGGGAAGCTTAAGGCTGTCCTGCCAGGCCTTCGTGTTCCTGAGAACCGCATTGTAGCGGTCACCCGGATCAGGGTGGGTGGAGAGGAATGTGGGTACGCCTCCCTCTGTCTGGGCAAGGTTCATCCTAATGAGCACCTTGTAGAAATCGGCCATTTTAGTGCCGTCGTAGTCCATTTTTGTGGCATACTCTGATCCGAGGGCGTCAGCCTCACGCTCATCTTCGCGGCTGAAGCTGAGGAAGAGCAGTTCCAGTCCCTGCATTGCCTGCTCGGCGTAGTTGGCAAACTTCGGTGAAGCTATCATCCCGCCTATCAGAAGCAGTGTGCCAAGCTGCTGCTTTGTCTGCTGGCTTACGGAGTGACGTGCGGCAATGTGTCCCATCTCATGACCGAGAACACCGATGAATTCGGCTTCGTTACTGAGATTGGCCATAATGCCTCTCGTCAGGTAGATATATCCGCCGGGAACAGCAAAAGCATTCACTACCGGAGAATCAACCACTCTGACATGATACTCAAGGTTAGGCCGGTGTGACAGCTTGCCCATCTCGGTTCCCTTTGCCTGGACCCATGCCTGAAGAGCCGGGTTATTGTATTCACCGAAACTGGCGAGTACCTGGGGGTCATATGACAATCCCAGCTGAACCTCCTGTGCTTCTGACATGAGCATGATTTGCTTTCTCCCGGTAACCGGGTTTACAGCGCAGGATATCACCGTAACCAATGCTGCGGTAATGAGCGCTGCATAGATAAGTGTTCTTCTTTTTTTCATCATTGTATGCAAATGATTTCCTGATTTCTGGGTTTAGGTTTTCGCTGTCTGCCTGACAGCAATCATCCAAATTTAGGAATTTTTTATTCAAAAACAAAAGCCGTGCCGGGGCGGCACGGCTTCGGTTCAAGCCATGTAAAACTGTTTCAGCCTGTTACTTTTTTGTAAGCTCGAAATTCTGAACCGTTTTATTTCCTGCAATGATATTTATCCCGTCAAAACGGACTGTATCATAACCTTCTTTAGTTGCTGACACCGACCACGTGCCTGCCGGTATTCCCAGGATGGCATAGTAACCCAGGGTATCGGTAAATGCCGTTGCAAGAACCGTATCCTTCTCAATCCAGACACTGGCTTCGCTTATCTTCACACCGGCGGTATCAGTGACCCGGCCCCTTAAACATCCTGCCTTTGCCATATTTGCAGCCCTGACTACAGGCTTGAAGATGAATCCGTTATTGTGTTCCGGGTTACCCCTGAGAATGAAAGACCTGGAGAGATCAAAGTCAAGAAGCACTTCCTCCAGGCTGCCCCCGGCAACTTCAAGGGCCGGACGAAGGAATATCTTGATCCCTGTCTGGCTGCCGCCAGGAACCTTGACCCGGTGAATTTCATCAGAGTCTTTCAGCTTCAGCCCTGCCTCATCAACGTAAAGGCGCACCATGTCATATGTCCCTGTGGGTATCTCCATATCCAGGAGGGTCTCCGTAACACCGTTCCTGAGATCAATCAGATCAAGGGTCACTGTATCCTCCGAAAGGGTGATGAACGGGTTGCCGTCGCTGATTCCGTCGCCGGCCTTCCTGAGTTCGACTCTTGTGATGGTCACAAGGGCAGACTCTATATTACTGATGTCGAATGGTGCATCGGTGACCTTCAGAACCACCCTGCCGGCATCATCACCTTTCCTTATTTCGCTGCATGCACCAGCGAGGATTATCAGTGCTGTTGCCAGCACCAGAGTTACTTTCTTTTTCATGATATCTTTTTTTGGTTTGCACTACTCCGGCGAAAGTAATTCCGGACGAATGAAGGTTTGATGAATTTCAAAACCTGAAGATACGGCCTCGTAATATGCGCCTTCGCCGCGACTCCTTATGATAATCAATATTGTTATCCCTGAACATGTCTATCACACTGTCGAAGAAAC
>DAIDJT010000197.1 GCA_027451265.1 Bacteroidales bacterium
TGTTCCGCAGTGAGTCAATCAGCGTGCCGGTACTGGGTCTTGTTGAAAACATGTCATATTTTGAGGCTCCCGAGCTTCCCGGCAGGAGATATTACCTCTTCGGCAAGGAGGGCGGCAGCAGGCTTGCCGCCGAGAGCGGCACTGAGCTGCTGGGGCAGATACCCATCGTGGAGAGCATCTGTGACGGAGGTGATGCGGGCAGGCCTGTGGCGCTGGGCGACAGCCTCACCGGCACTGCCTTCATGAACCTCGCGGAGACGGTGGTGAGGCAGGTGGAGCTGCGCAACGCAGAGATGGCCCCGACGAAGAAGGTTGAGATTAAGTGAGCCTGCTGCCGCCCTCAGGCGGAAAGTCCCCTGTTTCCTCCCTCTTTTTCTTACCTTTGGATACTATCGGGAGGCCTCTTAAGTTATAAGAGTATAAAGCATATTTGTTGAGATTACGGCATAGGGAATACACTGCAGCGGTGATACTCGTTGTCACCCTGGTTCTTGCCGGGTGTTCTGCTGAAAAGAACACCGGAGCGAGCCGTTTTTACAATTCACTGATCTCAAAATACAATATCTGGTTTAACGGCAATGAGGCCTACAAGGCCGGAGTGAAGAAGGTAAGGGAGTCGCACCGCGATGACTACAGTGACCTGCTTCCCGTTTTTGAATATACGGCGGCAGAGTCTGCCCGGGCTGCTTCATCTGATATGGAACGTGCCATTCAGAAAGCCTCCAAGGTTATTGCCCTGCACTCCATCACGGCAAGACCGGAGGAGAAAAGCCGCAGGAACACAAGTGCGAAGAACGAAGAGTTTTACAACAGACGCGAGTTCAATGAATGGGTAGATGATTCCTACCTGCTTATGGGCAAGGCCCAGTTCTACCAGAAGAACTTCATGGCGGCCCGCTCCTCTCTTTCATTTGCAATAAGCATATCCACCGACCGTGACCTAATCACCGAAGCCGGGATTTGGATAGTGCGCATCCAGACTGAAGAAGGTAATTACGCTGAGGCATTGCGCCTGCTGCAGGAAAACGCCAATCCCGGGAGCCTGTCGCGTCCCCTCAGGGCCATGTATTATGCCACGCAGGCTGACATAGCACTCCGTCAGAAGAGGTACGGCGAGGCCCTGGAGCCTCTGACTGCAGCCACTGAGTTTGCCGGCAACAACCATACGAAAGTGCGGCTGACCTATCTCCTGGCCCAGGTATGCAAAGCCGCCGGTGACAATGACCTCTCAACACGCTACTTCAGCCAGGTCATGAAAATGAATCCTCCCTATGACCTTGAGTTCAATGCCGGCATCAACCTTGTCGGAGTGACGGACATCTCGCACAGCGATGCAGGTGACCTCAGGAAATCACTTCAGAAGATGCTGCGCGATTCGAGGAACAAGGACTATCTTGACCAGATCTACTTTGCCCTGGGCGAGCTCGAACAACGCAGGGGCAACACCGACGAAGCACTGAAGCTCTGGTCACAGGCAGCAGCCAGCAGTACCGTTAACACCCGCCAGAAAGCACGGTCATACCTTGCCATTGCCGATAACTATTACCGGCGGCCTGATTACCTGAAGTCATGGCTGTACTATGACAGTGCTTCCTACATGATTGACAACCGTTTCCCCGGTTATGACCTTATCAGCCGGAGAACATCCGACCTGGGTGAATATGCCGGATTCCATACGGTGGTTATCACCGAAGACAGCCTGAGAAGGGTGGCGGCCATGAACATATCGGAACGTGACGCGCTGATAGCCGGCGTGATCAGGAAACTGGAGAAGGAGATGACCAGCCAGCGGACCGGCGACGGCAGTGACAGGTACAATATGGGGCAGTATTATGAGAACGAACAACGCTACCGTGGTGCCATTTCAGCCGAGGGAGGATGGTATTTCTACAACCAGGCCGCGCTTACCTTCGGACGTACTGAATTCAGGCGCCGGTGGGGTGACAGGAGGCTGGAGGATAACTGGAGAAGGGCAAACAAAACCCGCTCGGTCTTCGCCCCCGGCACACAGAATGAAGCTGATGCTCAAAAGGAAAATGGTGACAGCGCAGGCGTTGCACCGGAGCGTACAAAGGAATATTACATCCGCAACCTGCCATTGACAGACTCGCTGGTTAAGCTCTCGGTGCAAAGGAGCGCGGAGGCATTGCTTGGCGAAGGCAAAGTGCTGGCATCAAGGATAAATGATACCCTCTCTGCTGCAAAATCACTTGAGGCAGCCGCCACTACAGGCACCGATGACAACATAAGGGCGGAAGCACTTTACGAACTCTGCAGGCTCCTGGGCAAAAGCGACCCTGCAAGGGCTGAGCGTCGCAGGGCCGAACTGCTGGCATCATACCCCGGGACAGAATATGCACTTATTCTCTCCGACCCTGACTACGCTAACAGGCAAAGGGAGATGGCTGCCAGGGCCACCCGAAGCTATGAGGCTGCATACCAGGCCTTTGCCGAGGAGAGGTATAATGAAGCAATAAACCTCTGCACCGAAGCAGCAAAACTTTACCAGGATGACGAGCTATTGCCAAAGTTTATGCTCCTCGATGCCATGGCCTCAGGAGCACTCGGGGGCGAACTGGCATACAAGGCAAAACTTGACTCGCTCGTGGCAAGGTTCCCCTCCACACCCGAAGGGAAAAGAGCCGTTGAGATCACCGACTTCCTGAGAAAGGAAAAACCGGAGATCAGGATAGCAGAGGATACCCGCATCGCGGAAGAGATTTATATTGCAGACACGCTGCAGCCGCATTATGTTATGATCATTGCCTCCAATCCGCGTGCGAACGTGAACCAGATGGTGTTTGACATCATCAACTACAACCTTGACAATTACCCTGACCGGAGCTACCGCACCGAGGGAGCAGCCGTTGATGCCGGTTACCTGCTGATTACAGTCGGCCCGTTTGCAAAAACAGCTGAGGCAGCAGCGTGGTACAGGACCTTTAACCCGGAAAAGAATATCAGGGAGGCAGCCTCTGCAGGCCTGTCTGTGTATCTTATCAGTCGTGATAACCTGCAAAAATTCCGGGAAGACAGGAATACCGACAGATATGCTATCTTTCACTCGAAAGCGTATTCCGGGCTTCGGTAAAGTGAAAGGCTGCAAATGAGACAGATACGAATTCTCTGGGTCGATGATGAGATAGGGGTTCTCAGATCACATATCCTGTACCTGAATGAAAAGGGGTTTGAAACCGACACCTGTCATTCCGGAAATGATGCAATTGTAATGGTCAGGGAAAAGGCCTATGACATCATTTTTCTCGATGAGCACATGCCCGGTCTGAGCGGCATTGAGACACTTCGCCGGATAAAGGGGATAAGACCATCCATTCCTGTGGTCATGATCACAAAGAGCGAGGAGGAGGATATCATGGATGCAGCCATCGGGTCACAGATAGCCGATTACCTCATCAAGCCCGTCAAGCCTCAGCAGATACTGCATACCCTCAAGCGGATACTGAATATCGAGGAGATTGTAACGAGGCAGACCACCACCGTCTTCCGGGAGGAATTCAGCTCAATTGCTGATATGATCTCATCGGCTTCCAGCGTTGAGCAGTGGAGTGAACTGTACCGCAGGCTGACCTTCTGGCAGGGCGAACTAATAAGGTCATCGGACACCGGCATGCGTGAAGTGCTCCGCATGCAGGAAGCCGATGCCAACAGGGCTTTTGCAAAATACATTTCAGGAAACTACCTCAAGTGGATTTCCGCCGATACTTCTGACAGGCCTCTCATGTCGCCGGCCGTACTGGCAAAGAGGGTCTTCCCAATGATCAGCAAGGGTGCACCGCTCTTCTTCATCATCATTGACAACATGCGCCTTGACCAGTGGCAGACAATTGCGGGAGACCTGAGACAGGTGATGCGTACCGTGGATGATGAGCTCTACCTTAGTATACTACCCACCACAACCCAGTATTCGCGCAACGCCCTCTTTGCAGGGCTCATGCCGGCTGCCATCGAGGAGCTCATGCCTGAATACTGGATTGATGATCATGAGGATGAAGGCAAGAACCTTAACGAAGAGAAGCTTCTTTCAAAGAACCTGCTCAGGTCAGGGATAAACTGCAGGTGGAGTTACCATAAGATAAGTTCAGACGCTGAGGGCAGAAGTGTCAATGACCGCATCTCGCAGCTCATGGCTAATGACCTGAACGTTCTGGTATACAACTTCGTGGATATGCTGAGCCATGCACGCACTGAGATCAACCTCATCCGTGACCTGACCGCCGACGAAGCATCATGGCTCACCCTGACTCACTCGTGGTTCATCCACTCGCCGCTTATGGAGCTGCTCCGGTTTGTTTCCGCCCGCGGGGCGAGGGTGGTGATCACCACTGATCACGGATCAGTGAGGGTGCAAAAGCCGCTTAAGGTCGTGGGAGACAGGCAGACGTCAGTGAACCTGCGTTACAAGACGGGAAGGAACCTTGACTACAACCCCAGGGAAGTGTTTGAAATCACCGCCCCCACAAAAGCAGGCCTCCCGATGGTCAACATCACTTCAAGGTACATCTTCGCATGCGCGAATGACTTCCTGGTGTACCCCAATAACTACAACAATGTTGTCTCCTACTACCGCGACTCTTTCCAGCACGGCGGAATCTCCCTCCAGGAAATGATGCTTCCGCTGGTCTCCCTTGAACCGGTCTGATTTGCTAATTTTGCCGCATGAAAATAGTCATTTCTGACAAGAGCCGACTTCGCGACGCGGCAAGGCAATTCCTGAAGGAGACGGCAGGGAAGCATATCTTTGCATTCTACGGCCAGATGGGGTCCGGGAAGACCACCTTCATCAGGGCGCTATGCCAGGAGATGGGAGTGACAGACACCGTCACCAGCCCCACCTTTACACTGGTCAATGAATACAGAAGACCGGCCGGCACACCGGTATATCATTTTGATTTCTACAGGATAAAGAAGATAACGGAGGTGCTTGACTTCGGCATCGAGGAGTATTTTGACTCAGGGGCGCCCTGCCTGATGGAGTGGCCCGAACTGGTTGAACCGCTGCTGCCCGGGGAGA
>DAIDJT010000198.1 GCA_027451265.1 Bacteroidales bacterium
CAACTCTTGTCTTCTCTTTTGTAGGGATGAAGACGCAGGAAGTTGTGGTGACAGAGAGTACCACTGTTAATATTGTTTTGGCCTCTGGGGTTGAGCTTATCGATGAGGTTGTAGTTGTAGGATACGGCACGCAGAAGAAAAGCCTTGTCACCGGAGCCATAGCGAAGGTGGAGGGTGATGATCTGCGCAAGGCTGCTGACATGCGTGTCACGCAGGCGCTGCAGGGCAAGACGGCAGGTGTGGTCATCACAGCCAACTCCGGTCAGCCCGGATCACAGATCTCCGTGCGGATCAGAGGTACGGGTACAAACGGCGATGCTGAACCTCTCTACATCATAGATGGGCTTCCGATGAGCGGTTCAGGAACCGACTTCCTGAATTCAACTGATATCGAATCGGTGGAGGTGCTCAAGGATGCTGCTTCAGCTGCCATTTACGGTGCCCGCGGAGCCAATGGCGTTGTCCTCATCACCACCAAGACCGGAAAAACGAACACCAGGCTTTCTGTTACATATGATGGATATTATGGCGTGCAGAATCCCTGGAAGAAGATACCGCTGCTGAATTCCGGGGAATATGTGATGATGATAAATGAAGCTGCGATAAATGGCGGCCAGAGCCCGGTGTTTACACCTGCCCAGATTGAAAGTTTCACTGCAGATACTGACTGGCAGGATGAAATGTTCAGCTACAATTCTCCCAAGCAGAATCATTCGCTTTCATTCACGGGGGGCAGTGACAAACTGGAGTATTCATCTTCACTCAGCTACTTTGCCCAGGACGGCATAGTGGCCAGGGACAAGTCACATTTTGACAGGATCACCTACCGTCTCAACGCCACCGGCACCTTCGGTTTCTTCAAACTGGGAGGAAACGTAAACCTGGCAAATATTCAAAACATGGGAATTGATCCCAACAGCCACTTCGGGCTGAGTCTTGACCAGGCGCTCAACATGCCGCCGATTGTCCCGGTAAAATTCTCCGACGGCACCTGGGGTACTCCCGAAGCATACGGCATAGGCCTGCAGGAGATCACCAATCCTGTGGCCCTGATGAGCTACAACAACTCCAAATGGAGAACCAACAAGCTTATTGGCGGCCTGTACGGCGAGGTTGACTTCGGTAAGTTCAACAAGGCACTGGAAGGGCTGACATTCAGGTCATCATTCGGTGGTGAATACGCCCTGGTGATGAATGACAGCTATACACCCTATTATTATCTTGATGCAATGCATTTCACCACCAGTGACAGGGCATCGAAGAGCATGCAGCTTTACACAAGATGGAATTTTGAAAACATCCTGACATATACCCGCAGGATTGACGTGCATAACTTTACCCTGATGGCCGGCACCACTGCATATAAGGACATGTATGAAAACCTCTCGGCATCGAAGGCTGACCTTATCTTTGATGACTTTGAACACTCGTATATTGACAATGCTACTGACCCTGAGTCAGTTGACGCAGGGGGTGGTTACTCGGAACATACGGTTGCCTCTCTCTTTGGCAGGTTGAACTATGACCTCATGGACAGGTACATGCTGACAGCAACGGTCAGGCGTGATGGCTCGTCCAGGTTCGGCGAGGAGAACAAATACGGGATATTCCCGTCAGCATCAATAGGATGGGTTATCTCCAGGGAGCCCTTCATGTCAGGCTTCAGCAATATCTTTAATATCCTGAAGCTGAGAGCCAGCTGGGGTCAGAACGGTAGCGAGAATATAGGCGATTTCGGATATACTTCCGTTATCGGGAACGCCAATATCTATTATTTCGGTGACAGCAAGACACAGTACAACGGAACCCAGCCCACACGGATTGCCAACCCGTCACTCAAATGGGAAACATCGGAGCAAACAAACTTCGGGCTTGACTTTGGCACACTGGGCAGCACCCTCATGGTTACACTTGATTACTATATCAAAACCACCAAGGACTGGCTGGTGGTTGCTCCAGTTCCGATGCTTGTGGGCAATTCAGCTCCTTACATCAACGGCGGCTCCGTGAGAAACTCCGGGATTGAAGCACAGGTTTCCTATCGCAGGCAGTTCGGAGACCTTTATCTCAACGCTTCCGTCAACGGGGCATTCAACAAGAATGAAGTTCTTGATATCCGTAACACTGAAAAGAGACTGCAGGGTGGCGACGGCGGATTTGGCCAGAGCGGAGTCCTTTATGCTGAGGTAGGTACTCCGATGGGGGTGTTTTATGGCCTCAGGACAGACGGAATATTCCAGAACCAAAGCGAAATAGAAGCTTATGTGAACTCGAATGGCGGACTGATCCAGCCAAATGCAAAGCCCGGTGACATCCGTTTCGTTGACTCTGACGGTAACGGTTCCATCGACGGAGATGCTGACAGGGTGACCATCGGGTCGCCATATCCTGATTTTACCGGAGGTTTTAATTTCACCGCGGAGATGTATGGGTTTGACCTGAACCTCTTCCTTTATGCAGCTCTTGGTCAGGAAATATATGATGCCACCAGGAGATGGGACATGAACAGTGCCAACTACCGGGCCGACTGGCTTGACCGCTGGACAGGAGAGGGTACTTCAAATTACTATCCCAGGGTCACCACCGTTGACGGAAACAGGAATATGCAGACCGTCAGTGACTTCTACATTCATGATGGCAGCTTTGTCAGGCTCAGAAACGTTTCACTTGGTTACTCCCTGCCAGCAGCCGCAACGAAATTCCTCACCATCAGCCGGCTAAGGATATATGTTGCGGCCGAGAATCTTCTGACATTGACCGGGTATCAGGGTTATGATCCTGAAATTGGCGGCGGCGTGTTCAGCAATGGTATTGACCATGGTATCTACCCCCAGCCAAGGACACTGATGACCGGGATAAATGTTACATTCTAACGGGCAAAACGACAGAATTATGAAAAGATCAACAATATACAGCTCATTGTTTCTGGCTCTGCTCATGGGCATTACTGCCTGTTCAAAGGATTTCCTGGAGCTTGAACCAAAGACAGGCCAGACCGAGGCCAACTACTACAAAAATGAGACGGAGGCATTTCTTGCCATGACAGCCGTTTATGACGCTTATGCAGTGCAGAACTGGGTATTTATCCCGGTGATGGGTGATATCTGGTCTGATGATGCTTTCTGCGGCGGGGCCAATATTAATGACATGTCACAGTGGCATGAAATGGAGATGTCAACCATGACCCCCGAGAACAATTCGTCAGGTGATTTATGGAACCGCTGCTACTCAGGTATATACAGGGCAAATCTGTACCTTCAGAAGCAGGAGGGCATTGACTGGCAGACCGAAGGACTGAAAGCAAGGTTTGAAGGCGAGGTGAAATTCCTCAGGGCTACCTTCTACTGGGATCTTGTCAGGCACTACGGATGGGTTCCCCTGATCACCGAGGTGCTTCCGAACGTTGAGGATTACAAGAGTATCCCTCAGAGCACACCCGATGAAATATTCACATTCATTGCAGGAGATCTTCTTGATGCACTGGCTGTTGTACCGCCAGATATTCCATCAAATGAGACAGGACGCGTTTCAATGGCTGCTGTACAGCTTCTGATGGCCCGTGTCTACCTGTATCATACCGGAATGAGCGCTGTCAGCGGAATGGGCCTGACGGCAGAACAGTGGTCCGACGGAACCACCGTTATCAACAAGGCTTATATCCGCAATGCGCTTGAGGACATTATCACCGGGCACCGTTACATGCTGCTGCCTGATTATGCTGATATATTTGACTGGGAAAACCAGAACAACGACGAGTCAATACTGGAGATCCAGTATTCCGAGAAGGCCAAGTCAGGAGACTGGGGCGGATGGAACATAAACGGCAACTTTGCCAGCCTCTGGATTGGTCCGCGTAACCCTGTCGGAGACCAGAATGCATTTCCTGGATGGTCACTTGCCGTTCCTACGTGGGACCTGGCAGATGCATTTGAACCGGGAGACCCAAGGAAATATGCAGCCCTGTATGATGCCGATGCAAACCTTACCAGCTATACCAAAGGCTTCATGAACACCGGGATGTTCAACAAGAAGTACATGGCTTCATCAAAATATGTCTTCCAGGGCGGTGATCCGCAGCATAATTTCCCGCGCAACTTCATTGACATGAGGTACGCTGAAGTCCTCCTTACAGCAGCAGAACTGTGGCTGCAGGATAATCCTGAAAAAGCCATCGGATATTTCAATGAAGTCCGGACCAGATCACTGGGAGCTGCAGCTGCTAAAACGACTGTTACAATTGACGATATTTACCATGAGAGGCGCGTCGAGTTTGCAGGAGAGGGACTGAGAAAATGGGATCTTTTGCGCAGGGGCCTTGACTATGCTGCCAGCGAGATAAACGGCAGCTTCCATTACCCGGCCGGTGTGCCGAATCCTGAAGAGTTCGCGGTCAGGACATTTGATCCGGATACATGGGGAATGTTCCCGATACCGGCTGGCGAGATCAGGAATATGAATGCAGGTGTACTCAAACAGATGGTGCCTGCTTACAAGTAGACGATGAACATACAAAATATCTAAGGTAATGGTAAATAAATATATAATCAGATTAGCAGGAACCCTGGCAATTGTTCTTGCCATGATTTCCTGTGAGCCTCAGATGGCGGACAAACCCGATATCGGGGCTGCCCCAACAGCTGACCAGCTTGACTTTACAATAACCCAGGGAAGTGACGAGTTCAATTTCGTCATTACCAACAATTCATCAGTTACCGGGATCCCTTCATGGGACTTTGGCAACGGAACGAAAGGCTCGGGGCAGAGCAACATAGCCAGGTACCCCGTGCCGGGAAATTACACGGTCAAAATGACCCTTGTGACAAGGGGCGGGGTCGCCACCCTGACAAAGACCCTTACACAGACTGAAACAGACTTCTCCATCTTCACTGACCCGGTAATGCAATTCTGGCGCAACACCCTGCACATCATCGCGCGCCATCCCATCATCGGCAACGGAACGGGCAGCATGG
>DAIDJT010000199.1 GCA_027451265.1 Bacteroidales bacterium
AACCTCGGAAGCATTTAATATCCAGAATCTTGAGCACGCCCAGTACAGCTGCATAATTAATCTCAAGCCGATGAACGGCATCAGGAAACTTGACAGGTTTCTTGATACGGTCAACGGCAGACTGGCCTCTGACGGGCTCTTCCTCTGCTCGGTGGAGACGCTGGAGCAACGTGCCGGGAGGCTGAAGGAAAAGCTCTCGCCTGTGATCTATTACCTGTTCTTTGTCCCCGATTTCCTGTTCAACCGTGTCATACCGCGGCTGCGTCTTACCAGGGGCATCTGGGAGTTCCTCACAGGTGGCGCCAATGCTCCCTTTTCGAGGGCTGAAGCGCTGGGCAGGCTCAGTCGCGCCGGCTTTGCGATCAAACAGGAGAAATTTGCCGGGAACATGCTGTGCATCAGGGCTGAGCGCCGCTCTGCGCCAAAACCGGCCAATGAGAACGGTTACGGGTTGATAATAACGCTCCCGCGGATCGGTCGTGACGGCCGCACATTCAATGTCTACAAGCTTCGCACGATGCATCCCTACTCGGAATACATACAGGATTACGTTTACAGGCTTCACTCAATCGCCGACGGCGGAAAGATGAAGGACGATTTCCGGGTGACTGTCTGGGGACGGTTTGCAAGGAAGGTATGGCTCGATGAGCTGCCGATGATCGTGAATATCCTTAAGGGTGACATCAAGCTGTTCGGGGTGAGGCCGCTCTCAAACCATTATTTCAGCCTGTATGACGATGAGATCCGTGACCGCCGCATAAGGTACAAGCCGGGTCTGCTGCCGCCGTACTATGCCGATATGCCTTCCGGCCTCGATGGCATACAGCTCTCGGAGCTGAAGTATTTTGACTCATGGGACAGGAACCCACTGGGCACGGATATCCGTTACCTTGCCCGCAGCGTTTACAATATTTTCTTCAGGAACGCCAGGTCAGCGTAAGGAATTGCGATTTGAGAATTGCGAATTTCGATGTGGCATAGGTTTTAACATCATCCCTGAAAAGCAAAAGGCCAAGGAAACCCATGACCTTAATACCTTTCGACCCTTGTCCGCCCACCGGCGGAACTTGTCATCCCGCTGGCGGAACTTGTCCGCCCACCGGCGGATCAGACCTTCAGACTATTTCTGCTTCAGCTTTGCCTCCATGCACAGTGTTGCATGAGGTACGGCGCGAAGGCGCTCCTTGCTTATAAGCTGACCCGTCTCACGGCATATGCCGTAGGTCTTGTTCTCTATGCGTACCAGTGCAGCCTGCAGGTGCTGAATGAACTTCAGCTGCCGTTGTGCAAGCCTGCCGGCCTCCTCCTTTGACAGAGTGGTGGCACCCTCTTCCAGCACCTTGAAGGTGGGCGAGGTGTCCATGGTATCATTATTGTCCTCGTGGGTTATGCTTGCCTTAAGCACATCATAATCCCTCCTGGCTTTCTCAAGCTTTGCCATGATGATTTGACGGAATTCCTCCAGCTCCTCATCCGAATATCTGGTCTTTTCTGCCATGGCTACCGGTGTTAATATTATCCGGCAAATGTAATACAATTTGTTGGAATTAAGATATGGTTTCACATATAGCCCGCGGGGCTGAAAGCCTAAGACCTAAAGGCCTGTATATCTATCTATTACGAGTCAATTCAGTGTTTTGAACAATTTTACTCAGTACATTGAGTAAACTTTGAACACCAAATAAAAAAATGCCAGACCATTATCTCCCTGAAACATTAATCCGGAAAAAATTTGCATTTATGTTTAAGTAACATTATTTTTGTAAAACATACTATTTGCGATGTTCGTAAACAGAGAAACAGAAATCAGCAGGCTACAGAGGATCCTGAACCAGAATACTGCCCAACTGGTTGTGATCTATGGAAGACGACGCGGCGGAAAATCAACTCTTTTAAGACAAATAGTTGACAATAATACCGTATATTTTTCGGCTGACCTGAGTGAAGCTCCGGTACAAATCAGATCACTGGCAGAAAGAATTGAAGACGTTGTTCCGGGATTTTCCGCTCCTGTATATCCCGGATGGGATTCACTGTTCAGAAGCCTTAACCGGTCCCTAAAGGAGAAAGTTACTCTTTGTATTGATGAATTTCCCTACCTGGTAAAGAATTCTCCCGAGTTGCCGTCTCTGATCCAGAATATTCATGATGATGGAGCGCATAGTAACTACAATATCATACTCTGTGGCTCATCTCAAAAAATGATGCATGATATTGTCCTTAACAAAAACGCCCCTCTCTACGGCAGGGCCGGGGAAATTATGAAGGTGCATCCCATGTCGGTCTATCACCTTATGAAGTTTCTTGATGTAATCCCTGAGGAAGCTATACGGGAGTACAGCATATGGGGAGGGATTCCACGTTATTGGGAAGTAAGAAAGTTATACTCATCTCTTGAGGAGGCTATTGAACATAACGTGATTAATCCTTATGGGCTTTTAGCCGAAGAGCCTGAACGTCTGTTTTCGGATGAGATCAGAACTTCGGTTCAGGCATATACAATGCTCTCACTCATCGGATCCGGATGCAACAGATTGTCTGAGATTGCGGGACGAATGGAAAAGCCGGCCACTCATTTGTCCGGAGTTACTTCTTTTCTCATCGAATTGAAGTATATCCGGCGTGAAATTCCCTTTGGCGAATCTCTACGGTCAACAAAGAAGACTCTCTATAAAATTGATGACCCCTTCCTTAACTTCTGGTTTACGTTCGTTGCACCCGATAAAAGCCGTATCGACCTGGGCCTTACATCACAAGTAATCCGGGGCATCACAGGAAAAATGCCAATGTATGTTTCTTCAACCTGGGAAGAGCTCTGTCGTCAGGCCGTTCCATTCCTGTTTTCAGGTGACAAAATTCTTCCTGCAATGAGGTGGTGGGGCCGTGGCAAAGACGGTGTGCCCATTGAAGTCGATATCGTAGCCGAGTCACCTGATAAAAAGACGTTGGTAATAGGCGAAGCAAAGTGGAGCGAAAAGACAAAAACAAATACTGAATATGAAATTCTGCAGAAAAAGATTTTCAACCTGCCATTTGTAAAGGACCAGAAAATCATCACGGTATTGTTTTTGAAAAACCGGGATTCTGTGCAGCCTGAAAATGCAGTTGTATTCGACCCGGAGGCTGTTGTCAATGCTTTCAGACCTTTTTCCTAACTTTGCACCCTGAAAAAAACAGGTTGTATGTCAAAGAAATTTCCCGAGTACAAGGGCCTTGACCTCCCGAAGGTGAACAACGAGGTGCTGAAAATGTGGGATGACCATGATACCTTCCGGAAGTCGTTGCGCAGCCGCGACGGAAAGGGCGAATTCGTCTTTTATGAGGGCCCGCCCTCCGCAAACGGTATGCCCGGCATCCACCACGTCATGGCCCGCGCCATCAAGGACGCCATCTGCCGCTTCCGCACCATGCAGGGCTACGAGGTCCGCCGCAAGGCCGGATGGGATACCCACGGACTGCCCGTCGAGCTGGGCGTGGAGAAAGCCCTCGGGATTACCAAGGAAGACATCGGCAAGAAAATCACAGTCGATGAATACAACGATGCCTGCCGCCGTGACGTGATGAAATTCACCGGTGCATGGGAAGATCTTACCCGTCATATGGGGTACTGGATCGACATGAACAACCCCTACATCACCTATGATAACAGGTACATAGAAACGCTCTGGTGGCTGCTCAAACAGCTGTATAACAAAGGCTTGCTTTACGAAGGTTACACAATTCAGCCCTACTCCCCCGCCGCCGGCACCGGCCTCAGCTCGCATGAGCTCAACATGCCCGGGTGCTACCGCGACGTCAAGGACACCACATGCATCGCCCTGTTCAGTCTCATCCGCAACGAAAAATCGGAGTTCCTGTTTCGGGGCTCCGGCCACGGTGAAGCCAGCTCCGGCGGTGTGGGATCCGGAAATGCCGGATCGGGCAGTGCCGGAACCGGCAGTGCTGACACTGACAGTGTGAAGATCATGGCATGGACCACCACCCCCTGGACGCTGCCGTCAAACACAGCACTGGCCGTGGGTCCTGACATAACCTATGTGCGCGTCCGCACAACCAACCCGTACACCTCTGAGCCCATCACAGTCATACTGGCAGAGGATCTGCTTCCCGTGATCTTCTCTCCTGACAAGAAACTGGAATACACCGTTACCGGGAAATACAAAGGCTCCGAACTCAAAGGCATTGATTACGAGCAGCTTATCGACTGGGTGAAACCTGACGACGGCGCCTTCCGCGTCATCACCGGCGACTTTGTCACCACTGTCGACGGAACCGGGATAGTTCATATAGCTCCCACCTTCGGAGCAGACGACTATCGCGCAGGGCGCGAACACGGCATCCCGCCGCTCATGGTCCTCATGTCTGACGGCTTCCAGGGCCCGCTCGTCGACCGCCGCGGACGGATGGTGCCGATGGATGACCTCGACCAGGCCTTCGTGGCAACACGGGTGAACACGAAGACCTATGGCCCCTTCGCGGGACGCTACGTCAAGAACGAATATGACGACACTATCCCCGAGGGCACCGAGACCCTCGATGTGGATATTGCAGTGATGCTGAAACAGCAGGGCAAGGTGTTCCGGATAGAGAAGCAGGTGCACAACTACCCGCACTGCTGGCGCACCGACAAACCCGTGCTGTACTACCCGCTCGACTCATGGTTCATCCGCACCACCGCTCTGCGCGACCGCATGATTGAGCTCAACAATACAATCAACTGGAAGCCCGAGAGCACCGGCACCGGCCGTTTCGGCAAATGGCTGGAGAACCTCGTCGACTGGAACCTGTCGCGCTCCCGCTATTGGGGTACGCCACTGCCCATCTGGATGACCGATGACCGCCAGGAGGAGATATGCATCGGTTCGCTCGCAGAACTGAAGATTGAGATAGCCCGCAGCATCGATGCCGGTTATATGACCCGCAACCCGCTGGAGAACTTC
>DAIDJT010000200.1 GCA_027451265.1 Bacteroidales bacterium
GGGCATCCAGAAACTGGGATCGGCCTTGATCCAGTCGTCGCTCACATAGCTCTCCTTGGGATTCACGAAAAAGAGCTCGCCGCGCGAAGACTCGACCGCATCGCCGAATAGCGCATCAAGTTTGCTCATGCCTTCATCGCCGCCGATAGCAAGAACATATGAACGGACTATCTGGCTACGGTTTATGCGGCTTGCCGGATCGGTCAGGAACCTGAGGCAGGCTGTCATCAGGGTTACTGCCGGATTACGTTCAAGGAGAAGCGACTCACCCGAAGTAATCTCATAATTGTACCGCCGGCGCTGCTCCGGGGTACAGGTTGAACTGTACTCCAGGATGCGGCTTATAATGTTCTTACCCTCCTCATTGGTCCTGCACAGAAAAAGTATGTCATCAGCCCTGTAACCATGATCCTGCAACCGCTCAACCGCGGCCGGCAGATCACGCAGCACGCGCTCCTTCCATCCCTCATCATCACTCTTTTTGTAAAGGGTGACGTTGACGAATCCTCCCGGCTTGCCGGGCGTACCCTCCTGCTCTGATCCCGAATAAACATCGCTGATCCTGAGACCTTCGTATGCCAGCCTCTCGTCACAGGAAGCCGGAATGGCGGCGGGGCTGAAGAGTGCATTATTAAACCTTATGATATTTTTCCGGCTTCGATAATTGGTGCTGAGATGAACGGTCTCCACAAAATCACCGAATGCCTCTGCGGCCTCAGTGTGAATTATCCGCCAGTCACTGTTGCGCCACCGGTAGATCGACTGTTTGACGTCGCCCACCACGAGGTTGTCATTGCCGCGGGAGAGTGTTTCTGCTATCAGCGGCCTGAAGTTGTTCCACTGGATGCGCGATGTATCCTGGAACTCATCAATGATGTAATGATCATAGGCCGCTCCTATCTTCTCATAGATAAACGGAGTGTCATCATCGGCAATAAGCTTGCTGATCAGCTCTCCCGAGTCGGAAAGGAGGAAAAGGTTCTGTTCGTGGGCCTGTTCCCTTACCCTCTCACTGATTGCACCAAGAATGCCGATGACGTGTATTGTCCGGACCTGCGCCAGGGCGGAAACATAGAGACCGTATCTCCTGTCAAACAGGTCTGATATTTTCTTCACGGCATCGTTGAGCCCCCTGCGGGCAGCTTCGCCAAAGGCATTGATCACGTCAGGCCTGGCACCGGCTGCATGGAATCTTCCTTCTTCAGCTGCCTTGATCCAGGCATTGCCTGGTTTGCGGGTATCACCCCTGGCATACCTTCTGAGTGACTCACCGACCCCTCCCCTGCTTTTGGACAGGAAATCGTCAGGAGTAAGACCGCATTCGGTGTAAATCCTTACGCCCTCCTCAGCCATCTTCCTGAGATCTGATTCAAAGCCTCTCCTCACGGAAAAGACCTTTGATGCATATTCGGCCATCACACCGTAATCACCGATCATCCTGCGGTCTTCGGGGCTGAGCTGCCGGAAATCTTCCCTGAAGACCTGCACTGCCACCTCCATTATTTCCCGCCTTATATCCCATCCCTTGCTGTCATCGAGACGTGATGCAACATACGATGAGATCCAGTCAAGCAACCTGTTGTCGGTAGCCACTTCCGACAGAAGACTGTCAACAGCATCTGACAGAATTGCCTGGTGCTCCAGTTCAATCTCATAACCGGCAGGAATATCAATTTCCCTTGCAAAAGCCCTTATCACACGCTGGAAGAATGAATCAATAGTTCCGACGGTGAAGCGTGAGTAGTCCTGCAGAATATTGTTCAGCGCCAGCGGTGCATTCTTCCTGACGGTAATCACTGCTTCTTCCCTGTCCGGCCACAGGCCGGGAAAGAAATGGCAGAGCCATGCGGCGAATTCCTTTCTCTCCCTGTCACCCTTTTCATTCCCAAGCCCGAGCGTATGGAGTCTTCGGAGGATCCGTTCCTTCATCTCGGCAGCGGCAGAGTTTGTAAATGTGACGGCAAGGATGCGGCGGTATGCGCCCGGATCATGGAGTACCCGGGAGAGGTAGAAGGCAGTGAGCGCATGGGTCTTGCCCGAACCCGCCGAGGCACTGTATTTCAGTAACTTACCAGACTCATTCATCTTTTGAAAAATAATAAAAAAATAGTTGGAAAACTGAGGGGGTGCCGGGTAGTTATCAACATATTGAGTTTTAGAACTACCTTTGCGGCGTGAAAAAGAAGGTTATCGTAGGGCTGTCAGGGGGGGTTGACTCAAGTGTCGCCGCATGGCTCCTGAAGGAACAGGGCTATGAGGTGGAGGGCCTGTTCATGATCAACTGGCATGATAACCGCGGGCTGCTGAAGGGTGAATGTCCGTTTGACGAGGATATCACCTTTGCGGAGATGGTTGCCAGGAAGCTTGATATAAAGCTCAGGACAGTTGATCTGAGCACGGAGTACCGTGAAAGGGTTGTTGACTACATGTTCAGGGAGTATGCCTCAGGCCGGACGCCTAACCCTGATGTGCTCTGCAACCGCGAGATCAAGTTTGATTCTTTCACGCGTGAGGCGTTGAAGCAGGGTGCAGATTATATTGCCACCGGACATTATTGCAGGAATGAGCAGGGCATGACGGCCGGCGGCATGGTCAACAGGCTGATGGCGGGTGTTGACCGCAACAAGGATCAGAGCTACTTCCTATGCCAGGTGAGCCAGCGGCAGCTTGACAACGTGCTGTTCCCTGTCGGTTCACTTACCAAGCCTGAGGTGCGCACGATTGCGTCCGACCTCGGACTGGCCACCGCTGTCAGGAAGGATTCACAGGGGATATGTTTTGTGGGAAAGGTTGACCTGCCGGTATTCCTTCAGCAGAAGCTTGAGGCGAAGAAGGGAAGGGTCATTTATGTGCCTGACGGCGAAACTTTCATGAGCTGGCAGGAGGGACTGCCCGGCACAGAAGTAACAGAAAGTGAACTGAAGGAGATGGTGCGTCCGCACGCTCTTAATCCTGGTGACGGTGTGACGGCCGGAGTGCATACCGGTGCGCATTTCTTCACCGTAGGGCAGAGAAAGGGACTCAACCTGGGTGGTTACAGGGAACCTCTCTTTGTAATCGGCACAGATACCGAAAGCAATATAATATACGTGGGTGAGGGACAGTTGCACCGCGGACTTTACCGCAAGGGTCTGTTCATTAAGGGTACTGAGATTCACTGGATAAGGGAAGACCTGAAGATGAAGGCAGGTGAAAACCGTGATTACCAGGTGCGTATCCGCTATCGCCAGCCGCTTCAGCTCGCCCGGATCCATGCACGCGAAGAGGGCTATTACATCATCTTTGAAAAGTCTCAGCGGGGAATCACCCCGGGACAGTTTGCCGCATGGTATGACGGGGAAGAATTACTCGGATCAGGGCCAATTGATGAACAAAGCACCATAATTGGCTGTTAAGGTTTTGATTTATCAACAATTTTTAGTATACATTTGTAGTTCTATTCTAAAACAGGACCAAAAAACTTAACAGCATGAAAAAACTAATTCTTTCCTTAGTCTTTGTTGTCCTTGCATTTGGCTTGAGTGCACAGAGTAATGTGATCAAGACCAATCCTCTGGCTCTTGCATTTGGAAGTTTCAATGCAACCTTCGAGAGAGTTGTGAATCCCAGCTCATCAATTCTGATAAGCGGTCAGTACATGTTCAAACTGCTTGGTGAAGAAGTAAATCTTGGCGGAATCGGCCTCGGTTACCGTTATTATTTTACTCATGCCAAGAAACCTGTCCCGGGAGGATTCTATATCACCCCCCAGGGAGCATTCTCATTCGGGAACGTAAAAAATGAAGACGGCACAAATACCGGAGCAAACTCATTCGGAATCGGGGCTGAGATTGGATATCAGTGGGTCTGGGAAAGTGGTTTTGTACTTGATCTCGGAATAGGACCGATGTACCGTTTCCTGAGTGGTACGGGTGATGCTGAAGGAAACGCCTCGGGAATCTGGCCAAGTGCTACACTGGCTATCGGATACGCATTCTGACAGACATCACTGTGGATAACTATACAGGCAGGCGGAGTAATCCGCCTGTCTTTTTATTCAGCAGTACCAGCATGCAGCAGGCAGCAGTTGATTGGCGAGTTGCGAGTTTCGAATGCCGAATTAACTTCGGACATCGCAAATCGCAAATCGACAATTAAAATTTCACTATTGCCTGTCATGATAACCTGTCACGGTAGTCCTCATACCCGAACTCCCTCACGAGCCTGAATTTCTGATCTTGGGTCCAGATGCCAAGATGGGGATGTGGCACCCCGTTGAAGGTGGTGGTCTTGACCATTGTGTAATGGATCATGTCCCAGAAGATGATCCTGTCTCCGGGCTGCAGATCCCGGTGAAACGACCAGTCACCCATAAAGTCACCTGAAAGGCAGGAGTTTCCACCCATCCTGTATGTGGGTTTGCCCTGTACCGGGTCAAATGCTCCTATGATGACCGGCTTGTATGGCATCTCGAGGCAGTCAGGCATGTGAGCGGTGAATGAGACATCAAGTATGGCAGTTCTGATGCCATCACGCACAATAATGTCTTCAACCGTTGCAACAAGTTCACCCGTCTCCCATGCGAAGGCGCTGCCGGGTTCAAGTATGAGGTGAATCCCGTGTTTTTCCCTGAACCGCTTCAGGAGGCTGATGAGGTGGTCAGTATCATAATTCTTCCTGGTCATCAGGTGCCCGCCTCCCATGTTTAGCCATCTTAGTTTCGGAAGCAGGTGGCCGAATTTCTCTTCCACCACTTTCAGTATCTTCTCAAGAGTGTAAGAGTCAGACTCGAACAGCACATGAAAATGGAGTCCTTCCACCCCTTCCGGGAGTCCGTCAGCTAGCTCGGCTGCAGTGATGCCGAGACGTGATCCGGGTGAGCATGGGTTGTATATGCCATGGGAAATCTCCGAGTACTCCGGGTT
>DAIDJT010000201.1 GCA_027451265.1 Bacteroidales bacterium
CCGGCAAGGGCAATCTTAATGAAAGGGATCCTCTTCCTGAAGCGGTCTGACAGGAGTGGCATTATGATGGCGCCGGCCACACCCCCAAGTATCATTAATCCTCCCGCTATGCCAGCCTGCTCCGCGGAGAAGCCTCTCGGACTCAGGATATTTTCTATCCAGGTGGTAACTGAATTAAACACTCCAAGGCCGATAAAAAAGATGACCATGAGCCACAGGAAATCCCTGTTGCGGAAAAGGAGCCTCATTCCGTCGATGGCCAGGGCACGCTCCTCCTGGTCGGGGCGGCAGGGCGGCGTAACCGGCCGCTCCCTGGCGAAAATAAAGAACACAACAGCGGTTACAAGTGATACCGTGCCATACAGAAATAGCATTCCGTCAATACCCCTGCCGTTCACCAGGAACGGGGTCAGGCTCATGCCCAGAAGGATGCCGAAATACATGGCCAGGGTTCCAAGCCCCGAGGCTGTTGCTCTCTCACTGACCGGAAACCATCTTGAAGCCACCTTGGTTATCGAATTCAGGAGAAATGGCTGGCCGACGGCAATACCTATCTGAAATATCAGGAGCAGATCATAATCAGATGCAAAAAGGCCACGCAACAACCCGAACACGCCGGTGAGGACAACACCGGCACCGACACCTGCCCTGATACCATAGGTGTCAATGATCCACGAGGCCGGGATTGACACAACAAGATAAACTATCATGAAGCTCATTGAGAGAATCCCTATCTGCAGGTCAGAAACCCCGTAAAATACAGTGGCATCCTTGGTGATGGGGGCAAACGTGATCCACATTATCTGGTTGACAGCTATCGCAAGCATATATACAGCCAGCATGACCCACCTGTAGCCGTAAACCCTGAATTCAGTTTCCTTCATGAGAATTGATTGTTTATGAACTGTTCCTGTCAGCAATGAACTGATCAGGCAATTAAATCAGTGTATAAAAGTAACTTTTCAGCAATTATGAAGGCTATTTCCCGGAAAAGAAATCGTTATGATCTTAACATAGTATTAACCTTCCTTGCCGGCGATATCTTCCGGAGAATTCATAACTTGTGTTACCGAAATATTAAATTGAAATGAAACCTATTCCACGAAGAAAATTCATCCGGGGCACTGCCCTGGCGGGAGGAGCCATGCTGCTCCTTCCCGGAATGCAGGGTTGCAGGTTTGCGGGTGGCAGCTCATCCGGAAACTACTTCCTTGGGGAGTTCGGGATTGATGAAGCCCTCTGCGGCAGACTGCTTGCTAAAGCATTGTCCAGGGGTGGTGACTTTGCCGACCTCTACTTTGAATATACCGTCTCAAACTACCTTGGCCTTGAAGACGGGAAAGTAAACCAGTCTTACGGTGATATCTCACTGGGGGTGGGAATACGGACTGTAAAGGGAGACCAGATCGGTTACGGTTACACCCAGGAACTCACTGAAGAGTCAATGATGTCAGCAGCATCCACGGCATCATCCCTGTGTGATATGTCAGCAGTGAAGGCTGCAACATCCTTCACCCGGCCGGTAACAGGCAGCTACTATCCCGTTCCGGAAGGTTTTGACGGCATACCTGCACAGTCGAAACTGCCGGTTTTGCAACAGGTAAATGAAAAATGCTTTTCGTTATCTCCTGAGATTGTAAAGGTAAATGCAGGGTTCCAGAGCAGCATCAAACGGATCCTGATTGTGACAAGTGACGGTGTTCTGGCTGAGGATATCATCCCCGGAGGATACCTTTATTCTTCCGTGGTGGCAGAAAGGAACGGCAGGCGCGAACAGTCATTCTGGAACCTGGGCGGACGGCGCGATTTTTCATTTTATGACAATGATGTAATAAATGAGGTGGCTTCAAAATCAGTCAGCAACTCATTGAAACTGTTTGATGCCATTCAGCCTCCCGCAGGGGAAATGCCCGTGGTGTTCGGACCCGGCATAACCGGTATCCTGCTGCACGAGGCCATCGGACATGGCATGGAGGCCGACTTCAACCGCAAGAAGAAATCAACTTACAGTACAATGATAGGGAAAAAGGTTGCCGAACCCTTCGTCACAATCATCGATGACGGGACCAATATGAACCTGGCCGGCAGCCTTAATGTGGATGATGAAGGAACCCCCGGTAAAAAAACAGTGCTGGTCGAGAACGGGATACTTACAAGTTACATACATGACAGGATCTCGGCAAAATATTACGGTGTTGAACCCACCGGCAACGGCAGACGGCAGGACTTCATGAATTACCCGGTGCCGCGTATGCGCAATACTTACATGCTTGGTGGTGATGCCACACCTGAGGATGTTATAAAAGCTGCCGGAAACGGGATTTATGTTGAAGATGTCAGCAACGGGCAGGTTAAGATTGGCGAGGGCGATTTTGCCTTTTATGTCTCACAGGGCAGGCTTATACAGAACGGCAAACTGACAGCCCCGATCAAGGATGTGAACATAATGGGTAACGGACCAAAAATGCTTGCCAATATCATTCTGGCCGCAAATGACCTTGAGTTGAGCAGAGGGGGCGCAGGGCAATGCGGTAAAAACGGGCAGGGAGTACCGGTTTCATTCGGACTGCCGACATGCCTTGTCAAATCTCTTACAGTAGGTGGAACTGAACAGAAAGGAGGCAGATCATGACAGCGCCAAAAGAAAAACAGATGAGCTTCCCCGAACTTGCCGATTGGGTGATCAGCCGGGCACTGAAAGCCGGAGCCGGCGACTGCAGGGTGAGTCTTTCCAGGAGACGGGCAGTGGAGATAAATTACCGCGACCGTAAACCGGAGGTGATCAAGGAAGCCACTACCCAGGGACTCTACCTCGAAGTATTCGCCAATAAACGCTATGCTGCGCAGTCAACCCCTGATTTCCGCAGGTCGACTCTCGAGCCCTTCATAACTGACCTTGTGGCCAGCGCGGGTATTATGGAGGAGGATCCCTTCCGTACTCTCCCGGACCCGAAATACTATGAGGGAAGAACCGGTGCTGACCTCCAGCTGACTGATCCTGACTATGCGAAAATGACCCCGGAGGAGAGACATGCCATGACAAAGGCAGTGGAAGCGGCCTGCCTCACCAGGGGAGGTGATAAGGTGATCTCAGTTGAAGCAGGGGAATCCGATGAGTCATACGAAGAATTTATTAAAACCAGTAACGGTTTTGAAGGTTCTTCAAATGGTACTTATTATAACGTGGGAGCTTCAATGACGGCGCAGGATGAAGGCGACCGCAAACCTGCCGGATATAACTACGTCGGCTGCAGGTACAAAAGTGATCTCCCTCCGATGGATGAGGTGGGTGCCGGGGCTGCCGGAAGAACCCTTGACCTTATGGGAGGTAAAAAAATTGCTACAACAAAGATCCCCATCATTCTTGAAAACCGCGGAGCCGGGCGGGTGCTGAACGGACTGGTCAGCCCGATGTCAGCCGGTAACATACAACAGAAACGGTCATTCCTCGCTGATAAAAAGGGAACTACCGTCGGCAGCAGCCTGCTGACGGTAATTGATGATCCCTTTATCCCGAGAGGACTGGGTTCAAGATACTATGACGGCGACGGTTTCCCGGCGCGTAAACGCAACCTCATAACCAACGGGATGCTGAATGAATTCCTGGTCGACTGGTATTACAGTCGCAAACTGGGATGGGAACCCACGTCAGGATCACTCTCAAACGTTATTATCCCGCCGGGGACACGCAGCCTTGAAGAGATTATAAGGGATCTCAAACGCTGTATTGTGATTACCGATTATATAGGCGGCAATTCCAATTCAACCACCGGTGATTTCTCTGTGGGAATAATAGGAAAGCTGTATGAGAATGGCAACTTCGTTCAGAATGTTGCGGAAATGAATATTGCAGATAATCACATGAACTTCTGGAACAGGCTCATTGAAGTGGCCAATGACCCGTGGATATACAGCCAGGGACGTTTCCCGAGCCTCGTGATAGATGATGTGGTGGTGGCGGGTATCTGATTATAAAGTAATTACGGCAGCTGGATACTCAGGAGGGAAGAAGAGATTAAAGGTCCCTCTTCCTTCCTTTATATCTTGTTCACTTGAATGCCTGCCAGAAAAAAGACAGAGCAAATCAAAAAAGAATCACCATGTACTTCATTCTCTTTTACAAAACAGTTGAGAACTACATAGAGCGAAGAGCTCCCTTCCGGGGAGATCACCTTGACCTGGTTCATGAGTTTCATGATGATGGACGCATTGTCATGGCCGGCGCGCTGGCAGAACCTGCCGATGGCGCTGTACTGATCTTCAGGGGCGATTCGCCGAAGGTAGCGGAGGATTTTGTCAGCCGTGATCCGTATGTCAGGAACGGGCTGATCACGGAATGGTCAGTCAGGCCCTGGGTTGTGGTGACCGGATAGCTGTTGCAGGATAAGATCCTTTCTGCCGGAAGGAACAGACAATCACCAGCTTCCTGACGAGCCCCCGCCACCAGATGATCCTCCTCCTCCGGAGAATCCTCCCGAACTGCCACCTGAACTCCATGAGCCGCCTGAGCCTCCTGATGTGAATGTAAATCCTCCGATTGAAGCTTTCCCCTTGGTCTTCAGATCCTCCTTTGCTTTTTGATACCAGTCAGTCTTTTTCAGGTAGAGCTTCGCGGCAGGATAAATGATAAGGTATAATAAGAAGCATACCAGGGCACCCCTCGTTCCGACAACGACTATCGGGAACATAGCCCAGAAAGGTATCAGGAACAGGTACATAAACCACCCGAATCCCGGAGTCATGATGCCGATTATTGTAAACAGCCCGATAATGCCAAAGATGAAAGCGCCAATGAGTATTCTCTGGGTAAGAGGCATCTGCGGGCCGCTAAAGCCCTGAGCTGATGTTTTGCCTGAGAC
>DAIDJT010000202.1 GCA_027451265.1 Bacteroidales bacterium
CTGCGTGCAAAGACATGCTCACCCAGGGTGACGCGGAAGCCTGATTCCTCAAGCATGCGCACGGCACTGTGTACTGCCTCCTCTTCAATGGGACTGGCCGGGGTGATGATCTCAATACGGTCGCCATCCATGAGGTACGGCGGAATCAGAAGTGATTTCATTGGTTGTAATGATACGGTGAACGTATCAAAAATAGTCATTTCATGAAAGAAATGCAGTCGAAATGTCAAACAGCCTGTCAAAGGTACGGTCCACCTCATACCCCTTTTCTCCGGCAAGGACAGGAAAAGGTGATTCGTGGGTACACGGGTAGCCCGGGTTCCATACCTCAGCATCTGCTGCACCGAGGGTCTCAAGAACTGCCTTTGCAGGGATGACGGTATCTCCGGCCATTGAAACAGCCTTAAGCCTGCCATCATACCTGGTGAAGGGTTTTCCGCGAAGGTCCTTCAGACGCTGAAGTGATGTCATTGCATAAAAGGCCTCTCCTTCGGGAGTGTCATTCATTAAGCGGGTAAGCATCTCCCTGCTTCCGTTCATCGGTACAGAGGGCCAGCCGATGTAGAATGAAAGCAGCATTTCGAAGGCCCGGCTGTCCATTATCAGTTTCGACGTGCCGTTCATCATGCTGAAGGCGCTGCCTCCGCAGAAAAGCATTATGCGGCTGTCATCAGGCAGAGGTGACGGATTTGACAGCATCATCACCTGTGCCACCAGTGCACCGATGGAATAGGCAAAGATATCCGCCGGCCCCCCGGCGCCAATGCCTGGAATAGTGCCCTCCCTCATCTCCTGTATGAGAACTGCAAGATCAACGGCGGTCTGGTATCCTGATAGCATGAAACGCTGGGGAGAGGCTGTCATGCGTGTGCTCAGCGCCACATTGACGAAGGTGGAGAGCCTGGTGTCAGGTAGCAGCGCCTGGCGGGCCGACACCAGTGGCATCATGATATGCCTGTCTACCCAGCTGTGCGGTGACCGGTTCATGTGATATGCAAGCGGGAAGAGCACCACAGGCCTGCCTGTGCCTGCCGCCAGTCTGGCACCCCACTGGATGTACTTGGCCCAGATACGCTCGTTAAGGCCATGTAGCAAGATAATGGCACCACGTCTGCCAGATCGGCGTGCAAATGTTCCGGCACTTTCTGCTGATGACTCGTCAAAAGCCCCGGCAGGAAACAAAATATAATAACTGAACTCCCGGTTGTTCTCCTCAATCTCCCGCGAACGGAAGAGACCGCGAAAGAGGTCCGGTACATCCTGTCCGTCAGGAAGGGAACTGTCAACTGCCGAAAGGAACCTCCGGGCAGCCAGTGTCACCCCCGTGCCGGGGATAACTCCCTCAGCCATCCCGCCCCTGAAATGTGCCGCAATTTCCCGTTCACCAGCCGTATAATCCATTGATCTTTTTGAGGCAAACAAAATGAATGGAAAGGGGTCCTCCAAAAAATAGGTGTCTCCGGCTGTACCATGGGCCGGAATCTACAAATGAGGGGCGAAAAAGCAGGTGGAGGGGTGAAATTGCCGGGTCATTCCTGCCCCGGAAACGGCAGGTCAGCAAAAGTGTTACTTTTGCATTTGCATTTGATCCGATGAATATAGACCTGGGCAAAAAACTTCCCGTATATCTTACGGAAAAAGGGAATATCGTTACCACGATACTCTTCACTGCCGGTTTTGCCCTGCTGTTTCTCAATGTGTATACTCCCTTTGGTGTTGCCACCTGGTTCGATGTGTCACGGCCCACTCTGTTGCTGTATGCCAGCGGTGTTATTCTTGCCGGTGTGCTGGTGGTAGCCGTCAGCCGCATCGTGATGTATCACTATGTAAAGCGGGGCAGGTACCTCCTGATATGGCACTACCTGGTGTGGGTGGCGGCAGAGATCCTTGCCATGGCTCTCTTCTTCACCTTCTTTGAGATTGTTATTCTCAAAGACACCCGTCCCTTCACTGAGCTTCTGGCAAGGTCGGTTCAGAATACTTCGCTGACCCTGCTCCTTCCATACACCTTCCTCTGGCTCTGGTTCGCATGGCGCGACAGCAAGAAAAAGCTCTCCGGCATACTGGAGCAGCCTGAGTCAGTGGCCCAGCGTCCCATGGTGCACCTGCGTGACGAGAAAGGAGTGCTTAGGATGTCACTTAAGCATTCTGACCTTCTCTATATGCAGGGAAGCGATAATTATGTCACGGTCTTTTACCAGGCACAGGAGAAGCTGACAAAGTTCATGCTTCGCAACACTCTCAGGGCGATGGAGGAGGAACTGAAGGAGGCGGCCATCATAAGGTGCCATCGTTCCTGGCTGGTCAACATTGAGAAGGTCAAGCTCATACGCAGGGAGAAGGAGGGCCTTCTACTTGAGCTTGACAGCACTCCGCCCTCATCCGTTCCTGTGTCACGCACCTATATGCATGATGTGCTTGCAGCCTTCGGGCATGTTGAATAGCAAGGCTCCCGGCTGTTTTTGAAAATCATTATCTTTGCCGGGTTAAAATCAGCAATCACTTTTCACAAATGAATAAGTTCAAGCGCCATCTGGTTACATCAGCCCTTCCGTATGCCAACGGACCGATCCACATAGGGCACCTTGCAGGGGTTTACGTGCCGTCTGACATTTACACCCGTTACCTCAGGATGCGCGGCGAGGACGTCATCTCCATCTGTGGCTCTGACGAGCATGGCGTTCCCATTACCCTGAAGGCCAGAAGGGAGGGCATCTCCCCGCAGGAGGTGGTTGACCGCTACCATGAGCTGAACAAAAAGGCTTTCGCCGACTTCGGCATCGCCTTCGACATATATTCGCGCACATCAAATAAAATTCACTACGAGACTGCATCGCAGTTCTTCCGCAAGCTGTATGACCAGGGCGAGTTCGTGGAGAAAACCGCCAGCCAGTATTATGATGAGGAAGCAGGCTGCTTCCTCGCTGACCGGTACATCACAGGAACATGTCCCCATTGCGGAAATGAAAACGCCTACGGCGACCAGTGCGAAAAATGCGGAACATCACTCAGCCCCACCGACCTCATTAACCCGAAATCAACGATCAGCGGCAGCGCACCGGTGATGCGTGACACACTCCACTGGTATCTTCCGCTCGACAAGTACGAGCCCTGGATCAGGAAATGGATCCTCGAGGAGCATACCGAATGGAAACCAAATGTGTACGGCCAGTGCAAGTCGTGGCTTGACCAGGGCCTGCAGCCCAGGGCCGTCAGCCGTGATCTTGACTGGGGCGTGCCTGTCCCCGTTGAGGGAGCCGAAGGAAAGGTGCTTTATGTATGGTTTGATGCACCCATCGGATATATCTCCGCCACCAGGGAGCTTACCCCTGACTGGGAGAAGTACTGGAAGGATCCGGAGACACGGATGGTACACTTCATCGGCAAGGACAATATAGTTTTTCATTGCATCATCTTCCCTGCCATGCTCAAGGCTGAGGGTAGCTATATCCTTCCTGACAATGTGCCGGCCAATGAGTTCCTCAACCTTGAGAATGACAAGATCTCGACCTCCAGGAACTGGGCCGTATGGCTTCATGAATACCTGGAAGATTTCCCCGGCAAGCAGGACTCGCTACGCTATGCGTTGTGTGCCAGCGCTCCGGAGACCAAGGACAACGATTTCACCTGGAAGGATTTCCAGGCACGCAACAACAATGAGCTGGTTGCCATACTCGGAAACTTCGTCAACCGCACCCTTGTGCTGACTGCAAACTACTATAAAGGTGCCGTCCCCGTACCGGGTGAAATGACTGACTACGACAGGGAGACGCTCACATCGATTATGACCTGCCGTGAGAACACTGAGAATAACCTCGGGGCCTTCAGGTTTCGCCAGGCCCTGGCCGAAGCAATGAACCTGGCCCGCCTTGGCAACAAGTATCTCGCTGACACTGAGCCCTGGAAGGTGGCGAAGACTGATCCTGAAAGAGTAAAAACAATTATGTTTATCTCCCTGCAGATAACAGCCAACCTGGGAATACTGCTCGAGCCCTTCCTGCCTTTCTCCATGGACAAACTGAGAGGCTGGCTGGGTATCTCCTCACTTAACTGGGATGCCGCGGGACGGTCAGACCTGCTGGCCCCCGGACATATTGTCTCATCCGGAGAACTTCTTTTCAGCAAGATAGAAGACGCGGAGATCGACAGGCAGATACAAAAACTACTTGATACAAAAAAGGCCAACCAGAGCGCTGCGGCTAAGGTTCTGCCTCAGAAGGAGGATGTCTCCTTTGATGAGTTCACCAGGATGGATATCCGGACGGCAACAATACTTGAAGCCGAGAAAGTGGCCAAAACAACAAAGCTGATAAAGCTGAAGGTTGACACTGGCATTGATGTCCGCACCATCGTCTCAGGCATTGCCGAGCACTTTACGGCTGAGGAGCTGCCCGGCAAGAACATTTCAGTGATAGTCAACCTGGCACCCCGCAAGATCAAAGGAATTGAATCAAAGGGAATGGTTTTGCTGGCCGAAGACGAGAACGGGAAACTGGTATTCGTCACCCCGGAGAATAAAATCAAGAACGGAAGCCCCGTAAAATAAGGATTTGCGGGTTCCGATCTGCGAGTTGCTATCTGCTCTTGAACACCCAGGCTCCCGGAAATTCTTTCCGCACCTTTTCGAGAACAATCTTAGCCTCGTCAAGAGAGGGGAAGGCCTGTGCGCTGACCCGCAGGAACCCGTCAGGACCGCCAGCCACTTCCGGGTCATAGCCTTGCCTCCGCAGCTTGTCAACCATTGTCAGGGCATTATCCTCACCCCTGAAGCTGCCGATGATGACCATATACCTGTATTCTTCCACCACTAC
>DAIDJT010000203.1 GCA_027451265.1 Bacteroidales bacterium
CAACATTCAACTACAACTTCGATGTACTTTATGAACAGCTCCCATTCTAAACAATAGAGAACTTTCAAAACATAAAAAACTTTAAACACACAAAGGGATTAAACGTAAAATTGAATATATAATATTTAGATGAAAAAAGGGACAAAAATAGCTTTGTGGACAAGCATTCCCCTGGTGCTGCTTATATGGTTTGCGGGCCCGCGGCTTGGCCTGTGGGGAAACCGTGACCTGAAGAAGAGTGGCACCTTTCCGGCAGCCCAGACGGCAGCCCCGGGGCAGGGTCAGGGCGGACAGCAGGGTCAGGGTCGCGACGGCCAGCAGGTACAGGCACAGGGTCAACGCACCGGCGGACAGCAGGGCCAGCGCCCTGGCGGACAGGGTCAGCTCCCGGTTACAGGCAGGATAGCAAAGCCCTCATACCTTACAAACGGGATCAGGTCTGCAGGTTCACTCCTGGCAAACGAGGAGGTGGACATCGTCAGCAAAGTTTCCGGCAAGGTGACCGCCGTTTATTTTAAAGAGGGAAGCAAGGTCAGGAAAGGCGACTTGCTCGTCAAGATTTATGATGATGACCTGCAGGCACAGCTCCGCCGTTCGGAGATACAGGAAAAAATGCTCTCGGAAAAGCTGGAGCGCCAGAGGGTGCTTCTGTCCAAAGACGCGGTAAGCCGCGAAGCATTTGACCAGCTGCAGACCGACTACAACGTGATACTGGCAGACATAAACCTTCTTAAAGTGAGGATAGCTGAAACCGAGGTTCGTGCCCCGTTTGACGGTATGATAGGATTCAGGTATGTCAGCGAGGGCACATATGTCACACCGCAGGTCAAGATAGCCCACCTGGTTGACCAGTCAACACTCAAGCTTGAATTCGCCGTCTCTGAAAAATATATCTCTGAAAACCTTATGGGGAGACGCATCTCTTTTACTACCTCCGGATATCCTGATGAGTTCTTTGCAACTGTTTATGCAGTTGACTATCGTATTGATGAGACAACCCGTACCATAGGCCTGAGGGCACGTTTTGACAACCGTGCAGGAAAGCTCGTGCCCGGTATGTTTGCATCTCTTACCCTGATCACTGATGAGAAGACAAACGCACTCCAGGTACCTACCGAATCAATTGTTCCCGAAATGAACGAAAAGAAGCTCTGGGTGGTGCGTAATGGCAGGGCTGACCTTATACCTGTGGTTACCGGTGCAAGAACCGCTTCGATGATTGAGGTTCTTTCAGGGCTCAACCCGGGCGATACGGTACTCACCACCGGCCTGATGCAGCTCAGGCCGAACATGGCGGTAAAGGTAAATATCACAGAATAAGCCGGTGACAATGTGCCATTTTAAAAACATCCGACCCGAATGAGTCTGTCATCCTTAAGCATAAAAAGACCGGTGCTGGCTACCGTGATGGCCCTTGTGATCCTGATCATGGGTGGCATCGGTTACACCTTCCTTGGCGTCAGGGACTATCCCAGTGTTGACCCGGCGATAGTGACCGTCTCCACATCCTTTCCCGGAGCCAACTCCGACGTTATGGAGACCCAGATTACCGAGCCGCTTGAATCAGCCATCAACAGTGTTCAGGGAATCCGCTCAATATCAAGCTCCAGCAGCGACGGTTCATCAAGAATAACGGTCGAGTTCAAGCTGGAAGTTGACATGGAAACGGCGGTAAATGACGTCCGCGACAAGGTTTCCGGCGCTATGCGGCAACTGCCCCAGGATGTTGACCCTCCGGTGGTTCAGAAGGCTGACGCCGATGCACAGCCTATCTTCGCCGTCACTCTCCGCAGTGACTCCAGGTCAATAATCGATGTCAGCCAGTATGCCGAGATTAACTTCAAGGAGAGGCTGCAGACCATATCAGGAGTAAGTGCCGTGAGTGTGTGGGGTTCCAAGAAACTGGCCATCAGGATGAAGATGGATCCGGCAAGGCTGGCGGCTTACGGCCTTACACCACTCGATGTGCGCAATGCCGTCTCCAGAGAGAATGTCGAACTGCCTTCGGGAAGGATAGAGGGCGATAAAACCGAACTGACAATAAGAACACTGGGAAGGCTTCGCACTGTTGACGAGTTCAATGACCTGATAATTGCAAAAAACGGCGACAGGGTAGTCAAATTCAGCGATATAGGTATTGCAGAGATTGATGCCGAGAACATCCGCTCACACCTTCTTAGCAATGGCAAACCATCGGTGAACGTGGTACTGGTACCTCAGCCCGGTGCCAACTATATAGATATCGTTGACAATGCCAAGATACTTCTCAAACAGCTTGAAAAGGACCTGCCTGAAGATATCACAATGGAGGTGCTGTTTGACAATACAATCTATATCCGTGAGTCAATCAAGGAGGTGAAAAACACCATCTTTGTTGCCTTTTTGCTTGTAGTTCTTGTCATCTTCCTGTTTCTCCGCAACTGGAGGACCACCCTTATACCTGTGATTGCAATTCCTGTAGCTCTGATCGGGGCATTCTTCGTGATGTACATTGCCGGGTTTACAATAAACATACTGACGTTGTTCGCCATTGTGCTTTCCATCGGTCTTGTTGTTGATGATGCCATAGTGGTTGTGGAGAACATCTATACCAAGGTTGAACACGGCATGAAGCCAATGGAAGCAGCGCTGACGGGCTCAAGGGAGATATACTTTGCAATCATAGCTACAACCATTGCCCTGGTATCAGTCTTCTTCCCCATTGTCTTTCTCCAGGGTGTTACCGGCAGGCTCTTCAGGGAGTTCAGCCTTGTCATCGTAGGGGCAGTTGTCATATCTGCCTTCCTGGCGCTTTCACTGACCCCTATGATATCATCAAGGGTACTGAAGCACAATGCAATGGAGGGCCGTTTCTACCTTGCCACCGAGCCGTTCTTTTCCGGGATGATTAACGTTTACAGGAAGGCAATAACAGCATTCCTCAATAAGAGGTACTGGGCACTGATTATCATTGTGGTCTCCGTGGGTCTCATTGCCTGGATGTGGTCACGCCTTCCTTCGGAGATGGCTCCGCTTGAGGACCGTGGTTATGTCAACATAAGCGCCAGGGCACCGGAAGGGGCAACCTATGATTTCATGACCGCCTACATGGCTCAGATCGCACCTGTGGTAAAGGAACAGGTACCGGAAAGTGACAACATAATGATGATGGTGGGAATGGGAAGCGTCAATTCCGCCAACATGAGGGTGAGGCTCGTTGACCAGAAAGACAGGAAACGCTCACAGCAGGAAATAGCGGCAGCACTATCCCCTGTCCTGAGACAGTACACCGGGGCACAGACAATCGTTTCACAGCAGCAAACCTTCGGCGCCCGCCGAGGCGGGTTGCCGGTGCAGTATGTAATCCAGGCCAAGAACCTGGATGACCTGAAAAGGGTGATCCCCGATTTCCTTTCCCTGACAGCAGAGAGCCCGTATTTCTCAGCCTCTGACGTGAACCTCAAGTTCACCAAACCGGAGCTTACCGTCAGGATCAACAGGGAAAAGGCTTCAATGATGGGTGTCAATGTGCAGAGCATTGCACAGACACTTCAGCTGACAATGAGCGAGCAGCGCATAGGTTACTACATCCTTAACGGGAAACAATACCAGATTTTCAGCCAGTTTGACAAGTCGAAACGCAATGACCCCTTCGATCTCACAAGTACTTATGTCAGGAATGACAAGGGTCAGCTCATACAGCTTGACAACATTGTGGAAATAAGGGAAAACAGTCTCCCGCCTCAGCTGTACAGGTACAACAGGTTTGTGTCTGCCACGGTGTCAGCAGGGCTAGCAGACAGGCATACCCTCGGTGAGGGGATAGAGGAAATGGACCGGATAGCTGACAAGGTCCTCGATGACAACTTCAGCACCACACTTTCAGGTGACTCGAAGGATTTTGTTGAGAGCACCTCCAGCCTTCTCTTTGCTTTCGTCCTGGCCCTTGTGCTTATTTACCTTGTCCTTTCGGCCCAGTTCGAGAGCTTCCGTGACCCGTTAATAATCCTGGTAACTGTGCCCCTTGCGCTTATCGGTGCCCTCTTTACTATGCTTGTCACCAGTCAGACACTTAATATATTCAGTGAGATCGGACTTATAATGCTGATCGGCATGGTTGCCAAGAACGGTATCCTCATCGTTGAATTCGCAAACCAGAGGCAGCAGGCAGGGCTCAGCATAATGGACGCAGTCCGTGAGGCAGCAGTGGCACGTTTCCGCCCTATCCTCATGACCAGCCTCACCACCATTCTTGGCATCCTTCCGCTGGCACTTGCTACAGGTGCAGGGTCAGAAAGCCGTATCACAATGGGCGTAACAGTCGTCGGTGGCTTGTTCTTCGCCACATTCCTCACCCTTTTCGTTGTGCCGTCTGTTTACAGCTACCTTGCAGAAAAGAAAACAGCAGAAAAAGACATCAATGAGTAACTTCAGGCTTAAAACAATAATACTTCTGTTCATTCTTCCCCTGGCAGCCGGGGCGCAGAAAACCATGACCCTCGATGAGGCCATCATTCAGGCACTTGAAAACAACTATTCACTCAAGATCAGCAGGAACGATGAAACTATTGCAGGCAACAACGTGTCTGTCAGTCCGTTCCTTCCGACCCTGACAGGCACCGGAAGACAATCACAGACAACCAGCAATGCCCGGTCATCAACAACCGGTGGAGAAAAAGCCCGTACCAACCTGTACACCGCGGGCCTGTCCCTGAACTGGAGGCTTTTTGACGGGTTCGGTATGTTCACTGATTACAGCAGGCAGAAGGAACTGCTGGCCATGAGCAGCCAGAGGGTGAAGGTCAGCGTTGAGAATCTCATCA
>DAIDJT010000204.1 GCA_027451265.1 Bacteroidales bacterium
CCGCTGCGTGGCCTTATAAGTACATGTACCTTTATTCCCGTGTTACGGCATACGGCTTCTATCAATCCGGCTGACGGAGTGACTCCTCCCTCAATGAGGGCGGAGCACAACTCAATTCTTCCGGCTCCGGCTGATTCGGCGACAGTGGCTGACTCAACCGAGTCAACGCATATTTCCACCATGAGAGACAATTCTTTCAAATGAGGTTTTGAAAGTACATATTATTTAGATAATATTGTGTGATCTAAAACATTTAATCAGATGAAACCTACATTGATGGTTCTTGCTGCCGGGATGGGCAGCAGATACGGCGGCAACAAGCAGCTTGACCAGGTCGGACCTTCCGGCGAGACGATTATCGACTATTCAATTTATGATGCCAAAAGGGCCGGATTCGGCAAGGTTGTATTTGTTATCAGGCGCGACATTGAAGAACAGTTCAAAGAGACTTTCGTAAAGAGACTCAGCAATGTTATAGAAATTGATTATGTATTCCAGGATCTGGGGAACCTTCCCGGAGGATACAAAGCTCCGGAAGAGCGCCAGAAACCGTGGGGAACCAGCCATGCCATCATGGTTACTGAACCCAAGATACACGAGCCTTTCGGCGTCATCAACGCCGATGACTATTATGGCTATGATGCTTTCAAGGTTCTGTACAAATTCCTGACTGAAGACAAGAATGACAGGAACTACTGCATTGTCGGGTACCGCCTTGGAAATACCCTGTCTGATCACGGTCATGTTAACCGTGGCATCTGCCGGGTCAGTGATGACGGGTATCTTCAGCAAATGGTTGAGACGCGAGGCATTGAGAAGAGGCCTGACGGTGTCTTTGCCCCGGATGCAGAGGGAAAAATAAACAAGTATACGGGTGACGAGATTGTGTCAATGAATCTTTTCGGGTTCAAGCCATCGGTGTACAAATACCTGAACATGGAGTTCACAAACTTCCTGAAGGAACGCATTTCTGATCCGAAAGCAGAGCTCGACATCCCCACCTCGCTTGACAAATTCGTCAAGAAGGGGGAAATCACCATTCAGATTCTGAGAAGCAACAGTCACTGGTTTGGGGTCACCTACCGTGAGGATAAACCGTTTGTAGTTGAGAGCATCAGGAAGATGGTAGACCAGGGAATGTATCCTGAAAAATTGTTTTGACCTGACTATTGAATAATCTGCATCCGTATCACGCAGCGAGGGGCCTCAGACCCCTCGCTGCGTGCATGACAGAATAATCCGCATACATTAGATTACCACCTGAATTCAGACCTGACAGTCCTGCTGTTTCCGCAGTTGTCAGACACCCGCAGTTCAGCCGTGTGGTTTGTGTTTTCCTTTAACCGCGTCTTTTCAGGCCTGCATATGAGGAGATTGTTCTTGGCATCGTACTCTGCGAGCATCCACTCCCCGTCTACGTACATCTCATAGTTTTTTATCCCTGAGAATTCATCGCTTATGGTTGCGGTGAACTGTGACCTTCCGGTCAGGCTGGCGCCGTTTGCAAAGGAAAACTTTGCTGAAGGGGGAACAGTGTCAAGGGTGACGACATAGTCTCCAAGGGTGTTCATTTCGCCGCTGACGAAACCGTAGCTGTAATTTCCTCCGGCATATGATACCGCACCCTTGTTATTAATCCTGGCGAGGCAAAGCTTGCCCTCAAGGCCCGCAATAATTGTGTCAGGCCTGACTGACAGCCGGAACCTGTCATGCACGGCTATTGTTTCATTATGCACCATGTGGACAGGTGAGAGGAATCCGTTTGTGCTCTTTCTTGTCTTGTAATTAAGCCACAGGGTGTCATAGAATGCCCCTGCGGGGAAGTGTATCCGTATACCGTCAGCGGTGAAATCGGCTGCCCTGCCCCATGGGATCACCTTACTGCAGGTTATCTCAACCGGAGGGAGCGGGGGTTTTGACACAGACCTGACCCTGAAGGTTACCCATGACCTGTTGTTCTGAGTGTCGGTGACGATAATCTTTATTTCATGTTCTGCATCATCATTGAATTTCAGCACACCGCGTCCCACGTGCCCGTCGTACATTGAAAGCCTGTCGCCCGGCTGTATGTAGAGCCTGTGTATGTACTCACCGGTTGCGACCCTGGCGGCATAATCAATATGAGCGTTTATGTACCTGGTCTCACCGTACGAGAAGCGGTCGGCTCTGAAGCCGAATATTTTCAGTCCGTCAGCCAGCAATTCTATTGTATATACTCCGCATCTGTTGGAGCTGTTGTCAAAGGTATCCCAGCATTTGATGCCGATGCCTGCCGGTCCGTATAAGACAGGCTCTGTCGTCGCGGCAATGCCATATGATCCGTCAGACGGCACTGTCCGCATCGAGAGGCTTCCATGGCTGTTGCTGACGGCCGAATTCCCGGTAAGCGGGTAGATGATCACCCTGTCAATGACGGGCCTCATGCGGTCAGTGACTCCGAGTCCGAAACTGAGCGGATTGACAGGGTCTTCGGTGGCACCGTCACGTATTTCAAAATGCAGGTGGGGCCCTGACGAACCCCCGGAGTTGCCTGACCATGCTATTACTTCTCCCTTTGTCACGGTGAACTGGTTTCGCTGTGGAAACAGGGAAACAGTGAAACTTTTGCGGCTGTACTGCTGCTGATTCACATACTCCTCAATATCAGGCCTGAAGCTTCTGAGATGGGCGTATACCGAGGAGTATCCCGACGGGTGCCTGACGTACAGAGCCCTGCCAAACCCTGTCGGGCTGACAGCAATACGGTAAACATAACCATCATCGGTTGCAAGCACATCCTTTCCCTGTACCCCTCCGGTGCGGTAGTCGATCCCGGTATGAAAATGGTCGGCTCTCAGCTCCGCGAAGCTGGCTGATAAGGAGGGGACTTCGCGAAGCGGACTGATGAATGAGACTTTTGAGGAAGGCTGTGAACCAATGGTAGTTGTAGCTGTTAAAGCAATTGCGAGGAGTAAGATTTTTCTGTTCATGGCAGCATCAGATTTGCAAATCTATTATTCTGCGATTAAAGGGCAAACTTAATGCCGGCTTTTTTTGAAAAGAGCAAAAAAAATGTTACTTTTGCATTATAGTTGTCAGCCATGAGTGCACAGGGATATGAGGAGTATCTTATGCTCAGGAAGTCAGTGGAAGAACTGATTGCCGGGCATGACGAGCTGGTTGAGCTGGCGGCACGGTTAAATAACGAACTGTCAGAGGCCAGGCGGCAGCTGGCAGAAAAAAACGAAGAAGTAAAGGAGCTTCAGGCAAGATACGAAAGAGCTAAGTTCTCGGGAGCGATCCTTGGGAGCGGGGAGGATGCCTTAACGGCGAGGAGGAGAGTGAGTGAACTTGTGCGGGAGATAGATAAATGTATTGCTCTTTTAGACAGATAAATATATAACAATGGATGATAAGCTTTCGATCCGGGTTAATGTGGCCGACAGGTATTATCCGTTGAAGGTGGAGAGTGAGAATGAGGAACGTATCAGGAAAGCGGCCAGGCTGATCAATGAGAAAGTGCTGCAATACAAGCAGCGCTACGTTGACAAGGACACGCAGGATTTTTTGGCGATGGCTGCACTCCAGTACGTGATCAGGCTCACTGAGATGGAAGAAAAGGAGGAGGATTCATCGCTTGTGGATGGGTTGAAGGAGCTGACCGAAAAGATCAACCTCTGTCTGTCAAAAAGATAGATACGCGTTCTTTTAAATAGCAGGATATTGCCCGCATTGTTTCTCTATTCGTTTTGGAAACTCAACAGTTTTTACTTTGGAGATGGTCTTGGATTGCTTAGGACAGGCCTCACCCGGTTCGCCGGGATCCCGATTTGTCGGGACAGTGGAAGCCCGAGGCAAGACGGCCGCTCCTGCCATGTAGATATGGGGTTTTTTAAAAGTTGGAGGAACTCTGCGGGTTTTTTTATACATATAAAAATTAATTTATGATCATAGCACAGATACAGACGGGGATTTGCTTCGCCATCGGCGGAGCAGCCCTGATAGCAGGATCGGTGTTGTCTTATTATCTATGGCAACTGATGCTGCAGAACAGGAAAAAGAAGATAATTTCCGAAGCGGAATCCGAAGCCGAGGTGATAAAGAAGGAGAAGATACTCCAGGCCAAGGAACGGTTCCTGCAGCTCAAGGCAGAGCATGAAAAGGTAATCAATGAGCGCAACAACAGGATTAACCAGGCAGAGAACAGGATCAAGCAGAAGGAACTGACCCTGTCACAGAAGCTGGAGGAGACACAGCGCAGGAAGAATGAGGTAGATGCCATCCGTGACAACCTGACGCAGCAGATGGAGTTGCTCGACAAGAAATCGGAGGAGGTGGCCAGGGTTCATCGACAGCATGTGGAACAGCTTGAGGCTCTTTCCGGCCTCTCAGCCGAGGATGCCAAAAACCAGTTGATGGATTCTTTGAAGGAAGAAGCCCGGACAGACGCCATGTCATACATCAACGAGATTCTCGATGATGCCAAGATGACTGCAACCAAGGAAGCAAAGCGTGTGGTACTGATGGCCATACAGCGTGTTGCAGCCGAGACTGCCATTGAAAACGCCGTCACTGTCTTCCATATTGATTCGGATGAGATCAAGGGCCGGATTATTGGCCGTGAAGGCCGTAACATACGAGCCCTGGAGGCTGCCACCGGCGTTGAAATCATTGTTGATGACACACCTGAGGCTATCGTTCTCTCAGGCTTTGACCCGGTACGCCGTGAGATCGCGCGCCTTGCCCTGCACCAGCTTGTAACCGACGGACGCATACATCCGGCCCGCATAGAGGAGATAGTTGAGAAGACCCG
>DAIDJT010000205.1 GCA_027451265.1 Bacteroidales bacterium
CATACCTGAGCCTCATGTCAAGGATATTGTCATAAACATAATAGCATGGTTCATCGCAGGTTGTTTCGTCATAGCGCACTTTCGGGCAGGCTGAGGCCGTAGTGACATATTTCCGCCCGCCATATATGAACTCCAGGGTGGCCGAATAGTCCTTATAGAGTATCGCCTGATGATACATATATGAATAGGGATCATCTATGCGAGTCCTTGAGATTATGATACTGTCACTGATGTCTCCCTCATATAGCGTCAGAACCGGATCGACAGGCACCCTGTCAGGGTTGCGGAACACAATACTGAGGACCACATTGTAGTCAGATCCGGAGTAACACTTGCCGCAGTCAGTCACGAAGCTGTCTTCGCATGAGAAGACGAGCATAATCACGAGGGGCAGTAAGATCTTCGTTTTGCTAAAAGCCGGATGCCACCGGATGCCCGGGTTGCTCATAGTTGTATAATCTGATACGTTTACTTTTGAATGTCGCATGGGGACTTTTAAGGTCGTAAGTAATTCTCATGGTGAACCAGACCGGCCCTGCCTTGTAGAAAGGCGTTCTCAATAAGGCCACTCCGGGGTTAAGGCTCAGGTTACCCCATCCCAGGCGCAGGGTTGTCTCAGGTATTATGCAGAAGCTGTCATCAGGCCTGTCTTCAGTTCCTTCATAAAGTGAGTGAAACCTGTATCCCAGGTTGATGGCAGGTATTATGCTGATTTTAAAATCACTCCATGACTGTGTGAGCGGAAACTCCCTGAAGAGGCCTCCATAGACAAGATTTGTCCTGACACTGTACTGGTAAATGATATCACCGCCATCATTCACCAGGATACGCTGATAGACAGGGTTGACGGCAGCGCCAAGGGTTATACCCGTGCGCAGGCCCGGTTCCGTTACAGATATTGATCCGCCGGCAAGATTGTAGTGAGAGGTGACCCAACCGGCGGCAGAGAAGGAAAGCTGGCTGAATGATAACTCCCTTTTTGCCTGCAGTCCGTGTTCATTCATCATTTCCAGAATTTCTTTCTCTCCATAGCTGTTTGCAAGTTTTACAGGATCACCCTTTGTCCCGCTGTTATGATTCCAGCGGTTGCCATGGTCAAGCAGGTAAGAGGCAGCTTCATTCTGTGAGCTGATCACGGCACACCCGAGGGCGTCAATGCCGTCAGCATTGACTGCATACAGATTGGACCCGGCGCTGATCAGTATGCTCATCATCAGTGTGTCTCCGTTCTGGGCTGCCGCCATCAGTGGCGTAAAACCCCGCCTGTCAGATCCATTGGGATCAGCTCCGGATTGCAGCAGAAGGTCTGCAATGTCATGGTAACCAAAGCAAACACCCGTCATCAGTGGAGTATTGCCCTCACTGTCCTGCAATTCAGTGGGAGAGTCATAATACAGCAGAAGATCAGTCATCAGGAAGTTGTCAAGCGCGGCGGCATGATGCAGTGGTGACGAACGTAATGCGTCCGCTTTGGTGAGCGAGGCACCGTAACGGATCAGTTTCTCAGCTATCTCAGGATAATTGGCTCTGACAGCAGTGATCAGGGGGGTGTTCCCATAAACGTCCATACTGTTTGGGTCAGCTCCCAGGAGCAGAAGAAGCTCAACCGCTTCCACCCTTGAAGAACTGACGGCATAATGAAGCGGGGTGGCGGTATAACCTACGAAGTTATTCACGTCTGCACCCCTGGCGCGCAGAATTATGATCTCATTGCACGCCCCCAGTGAAGCGGCAATCTGCAGGTTTATATTGGTTTCCTCGTAAACACCGTGCACATATTCAGAGGTGTCAACATAGATAGTACGCGAATTGTATTCATTCAGTATTTCCTTTATCCTGCCGAAAATCGAATCAATGGCCACGGAATCAATCTGTCCGTTAAGCTTTAATCCGCAGAATAACAGAAATGCCAGGAATAATGATTTTCTGAAAACATGAGTCATGTTTACAAATTTACTTTCTGTTGTCGAGCCTGCCAATTTTGTTGATATTTTTTTCTGCCCGTTGAGAAAAATATGGCTGAATGGGCTAATGAGCAGGATAATATTCTAATTTTACGGCCGTTTTGAATGAGGTACACTTTATGATTCTGCCTGTTAAGCCAATGCGACTTCTGACTATAGTATTCCTGGTGCTTTTTATGTTCGTACCCAGAGTGGGAACGGAACAGGTTGCCATGATAGAAGGCCACTATGTTCCCGTCAATCTGCGGATAGACAACACCCTTTCCGAAAGTGACCTGTTCACAAATGCGGAAGTGGGAGTGGAGTATTTTATGAAGAACTGGGATATAAAGGGGGCGACGGTTGCCGTGGCGAAGGAAGGAAAGCTTGTTTATGCCAGGGGATTTGGCTATGCCTCCCTTGATGATTCAATCCCAACTGAGCCATACCACCGCTTTCGCATTGCCAGCGTCTCCAAACTTGTCACAGCCGTGGCAGTGATGAAGCTGCAGGAGGAGGGAAAACTATCAGTTAACGAAAAGGTATTCGGCCCGGGTGCAATACTTGATGATACTATTTTTGCACATCCCAGGGACCGGCGCGTTTTTGACATCACTGTCGGGCATCTTCTGGCTCATGAGGGCGGATGGTCACAGCGTTACGGTGATCAGATGTTCATGCCTGAAGTGGTTGCCCGTACTCTTGATGTGCCCATGCCTGTTGACCTCAGAACCATCATCAGGTTTGCCCTGAGCAAGAACCTGCATTTCACCCCCGGAACGGGTCAGTCTTACAGCAACCTTGGTTACGCAATACTTGGCCTCGTAATTGAAGAAGCATCGGGAATGGATTATGAGACCTATTGCAGGAAAAAGGTCCTTGAACCTCTGGGAATCTATGACATGGCACTGGGGAAAAACATGCCTGAAGATGCCCTGCCGCTGGAGGTCTCGTACTATGATGTTGATAATGCTCCTCTCAAGCCGTCTGTCTATGGCACAGGCGAGATGGTACCTGAAAGCAGGGGAGGTAATGATATTGAGACCCTGGGTGCGGCCGGAGCATGGGTGGCTACTGCACCTGATCTGATGAGGCTGCTCCTTTCGGTTGACGGATTTGACCACCCCAGGGATATTCTCACACCGGAAAGCATCACTTTCATGACTGATGTGTATAACGGGTATGCGCCTGTAGGCTGGAGGGCAACTTTGGCAAACGGGGTGTGGTGGCGTACCGGTTCATTTTCCGGGACTACGGCAATGATGAAGCGGATGCCCGACGGCACTGAATGGGTGGTGCTGATGAACAGCAGCGGCTGGAACGGCCCGGAACTTACCACTGATATAGACCATATGATGGCAAAGTTCCTGCAGAGGGTAAAAGAGTGGCCCGAGACTGACCTCTTCAGCTATTCCGCACCCGTACCGCTGAGATTCTGACAGGTTGCTGACTCCTGAACAAGGATAACTACCAGGATGTGCTTCACAGTTAATGTAAATATAGTCAGGGAGGAGCTTGAAGCCCGGTATGGCAGCGAGCTTATTGACCACGACAAGTACAGGCCAAGTTACTACTACCATGCTTACAGCCTGCCAACAATGCCTGTGGTCTGTTCAGGTGCCGGAGCAGGAATCAGGCTCTTCAGGTGGGGGTTGATCCCTTCCTGGATTACGGATGAAAAGGAAGCGAATGAGATTATGCTCAAGACCTTCAATGCCCGTTCCGAAAGCGTATCATCCAAACCTGCCTTCAGGGATTCATTTGCATCACGCCGGTGCCTGGTTCCCGTGTGCGGCTTCTTTGAGTGGCAGCACCACGGCGGCAGGAAGATACCATGGTACATCACACTCAGGGATGAGAAGATTTTTTCTCTGGCAGGCATATGGGACTCATGGGTGATGCAGGGGGGGATTACCCTGAATACTTTTTCAGTGGTTACCACCCGCGCCAATGAACTCATGGAAGAGATACACAACACCAAAAAGAGGATGCCGGTGATTCTTCCCGCTTCAGCGGAACGGCTGTGGCTTAAGGAAGGGATGCAGGAAGATGCCCTGGCAGCTCTGATGGAACCAGTGGGATCAGACATGCTTTCAGCCCATACAATCAGCCCGTTGATAACAAATGCCAGGGCTGACCGCGACAGGCCGGAACTGATTATGCCATTCAGCTACCCTGTTCAGGGTACACTCTTCTGATTGAATTATTTCTGGGAAACGAAAACGAAGGTGAGAAAGCCACCCTGCTTTTCGGGAGCATTCTGGTCAGCGTTGAACCTGCTTTTGAAGGCATGCGCCACAGCCGTCTCAGTCAGACACGGATCCTTTGTTGAGGAGAGCTTTGAGGCAGGCTCCGCCTTGAGTACATTACCGCTGCGGTCAACAACAATGGCAAGAGTCACCTGACCGGCTCCCTCGCACATATAGATTGGGATCGGAAGGTACACATGATGGCGCCCGGCAAGATCATAGAAGATCCTCGTGGGGCCCCTGAAGGTGCCCTGCTCCTGTGGCTTTTCCTTCTTTTCGGCAACCTGGGGTTTAATATCCTCCTGTGTGGCCGATATCTCTTCCGCGCCGGCTTCCTCCGCCATCTTCTGCTGATCGATGAAGTTCTTTTCGTTGAGAAGCCCGCTCTTGATCATCTCTTCCTTGACCATTTCCTCATATTCCTTGGGATCAATGTCCAGAGGCTTGTCAGCCATGTTCTTGATTATGTTCACCATTTCTTCCGGACTGACGCCCTGGAACTGATCGCTTTTGGCAAGCTCCAGCGCCTTCTCCATTTCAGGATCCGGAAGATCCTCATTGACTGAAAGTATGATC
>DAIDJT010000206.1 GCA_027451265.1 Bacteroidales bacterium
GAGGCCCGTTTGCATGGGCCTCCCTTTTTCTTTGCTGTTGCCGGTTACTTATCGCCTATCAGCCGGAACCCGAGCGAGAATTGCAGGAAATTGTTCCTCCACGGGTCAATATACTCCTCGTCGTTTGTAGCTGAGACAAGGCCAATTACGTACCTGGCGGTGAAGTTGATCCTGTAAGGCAGGTTCGCTTCGGCGCCAAAGGCAAGTCCCACATCAAGGCTGTTGTACCAGTCCCGTATGTCTGTTATATCACCGTCGTCCTTGTCTTCCTGCTTGGCAGAGAGAAGGTACCCGAATTGCGGCCCCAGATGAATGTTGGCATATTTGATGGGCTGGAATTTGAAGAGCAGCGGAAGGTCTAAATATGTCAGCTTGTCCTTGACATTGTAAGAGACATCATCCCAGTCAGATCCGCGGGAGCAGACGGCAAGTTCAGCCTGCAGGCCAAACATATCCGTCAGGAAAATGTTGCCATAAACGCCGCCGTTATATCCTATCAGCTGGCGTACGGAGACCCCGGCGCCCTCACCTGTGGTGGACTGGGTGGCAAGGTTCAATCCGCCTTTAATACCGGCACCAAACTGGAACTGGGCGGTTGATGAAACTGCAAAGAGCAGTGACACGGTGATGGCCAGGATTAACTTTTTTTTCATGGGTATTTCATTGGATTGGTTAATATATAAATCAAAGTTAGACACCTGAAAATCAAATGTCAAGTTTTTCTTTGGGGCAAGGATTGCCCCGACATGCGGCCAAGAGGTGTCAAGAATCTGTGATATTGCCCAGGGAACCAGGAGTCAGCTGGTGCAAACGGGACAAGCTTCCTTCTCCGGTTTCACTCCGGCAGGCAAAATGCTGCAGTTGAAGCAGACTTCGTTTTCCAGGTTTCGCCCCGCAAAGTAATCATCGATGTTCTTAAGGGTTGTCTCCGCGATATTGCGTATGGCCTCGCGGGTGAAGAATCCCTGGTGCGATGTGATTATCACATTGTTGAATGTAAGCAGCCGCGCCAGGACGTCATCAGCCAGCACCCTGTCAGAGAGATCCTCGAAGAAGAACTGGCTCTCCTCCTCATATACATCGAGGCCGGCTGATCCTATCTGACCGCTCTTGAGCCCCTCGATCAGGTCAGGAGTCCTGATCAGCTTGCCGCGACCGGTGTTGATCAGCATGACGCCTTTCTTCATCATGGCAATGGTTGAAGAGTTGATCATATGTTCCGTTTCCCGCGTGAGCGGACAGTTAAGGGAAATGATATCAGATCTGCTGTATAGCTCCTCAAGGCTCACATAACTGCTGCCTGTGGCGGAGGCAAACGCAACATCAGGATAGCTGTCATGGAGCAGCACCTCCATCCCGAATCCCCTTAAAATATTCACCAGCACCCTGCCTATCCTTCCCGTGCCAATCACCCCTGCAGTCTTTCCGTGCATGTCAAAACCCATCAGCCCGTTCAGGGCGAAATTGGTATCACGTGTGCGGAAGTAAGCCCTGTGTACCTTCCGGTTGAGCGTCAGCATCAGCGCCACAGTGTGCTCTGCGATTGCGTGCGGCGAATAGGAAGGCACCCGCACAACCCTGATATTGCCGAATGCTTCTTTCAGGTCAACATTGTTGAATCCCGCTGAGCGAAGGGCAATCAGCTTCACACCGTATTCCTTCAACTGCATGATCATGGCCGCATCAACGGTGTCATTTACGAAGATGACCACCGCATCATATCCCTTTGCAAGAACAATGTTGTCAGGGGTAAGATGAAACTTGAAATACTTAATTGTGAAGCCGTAATCGCGGTTCAATTCGTTAAATGACTCTGTATCATACGGTTTGGCATCAAAGAATGCGATCTTTACTGTGTTCATTTTCTCCTTTCACGGGTTTGTTAACAAGATAACAATAGCCGTAACCAATTGTTCTTGATACGCTGTCTGACGGTAACTAATTGTTCTTGATACGCTGTCTGAGGGTAACAGATTGTTCCTGACAGGTTGTTTGACAGTAACAGATGATTTTGTAATTTCATGTACTCTAAATAATCAATGAGAGAGTTGACCAGGTAATCATAAATCAATCAGCAATATGAAGATAAAATCATTTCTTGCAGCAGTTCTGCTTGGCGCATTTGTGGTTCCGCACACACTGACGGCGCAGGACGAAAAACCGTGGTACTTTGGTGACCCGACTTCCAGGCCGGAACCTGATCCGAAAGCAAAAGTCCTTCCCCTCATTAAGGTTCAGGGCAATAAATTCGTAACGCCAGACGGCAAGAATGTGCTTTTCCGCGGCGTTTCTATTTCTGATCCTGACAAGATTGAACGGCAGGGCCACTGGAACAAGGCACACTTCGAGCAGGTGAAAAAGACCGGCGCCATGATAGTGCGCATCCCCGTACACCCGGTGGCATGGCGCGAACGAACCCCCGAAAAGTACGTTGAACTGTTGCGCGAGGCCGCTGACTGGTGCACCGACCTGGGGATGTATGTGATAATAGACTGGCATTCAATAGGCAACCTCTGGATGGAACTCTTCCAGGACCCGATGTACAATACCACGAAGACGGAGACATACGAGTTCTGGAGAACCATTGCGCGGAACTTCGCCGGTAACAATACCGTTGCGTTTTACGAACTCTTCAATGAGCCGACGATCTACCGCGGTGAGCTGGGCTCACTGCCATGGTCAGAGTGGAAGAAGATCAATGAGTATATGATCAGCCTGATAAGGGCCTATGACAGGGAGACGATACCGCTGGTGGCGGGGCTCGACTGGGCATATGATCTTTCGCCCCTGCGTGATGACCCGGTAAATGCAGAGGGCATTGCCTATGTAACACATCCCTATGCGTTCAAGCGCGGCCAGCCCTGGGAGCCCAGGTGGGAGGAAAATTTCGCGTTTGCGGCCAGTCAGTATCCGGTGGTTGCCACTGAGTTCGGGATGCATACTGACATGTCATCTCCTGATTACCAGGACTATGGCAACCGGATTATCAAATTCCTGGAGGAACGCGGCATCAGCTGGATGTGCTGGACATATGATCCACAGTGGTGGCCTCAGATGCTCAAGTCATGGAACTATGAGCTGACCGATGGCGGGGTGTTTTTTAGTCGCGCCATGAAGGGTGAACTGGAGTTCCAGAAGAAGGCAGCAGGGAAATAATCGGGGCTGACAACTGATCTGTTAACTTATCGGGCTTACCGGACTTCTGCACCAGGTGCCGGATTAGTGCTACGGCTGCTGAAAATAAGCGGCACTGCCGGATAGCAATCTAACCTGCCAGGCAACATCCTATGCCTGTGGCGGATCTTTATACTCAGTCTTATATACAACCCATACGCACCCGTTATCGAATTTTTCTTCCCTGGTAAGGCTGAGGCTCACTTCTGCAGTAACATCATTGAACATGCCGTATGCCTCCCTGCCTTTGATAATTGGATGGATCAGCAGGCTGACCTCATCAACCAGCCGGGCATCAAGCAGCAGGTTACCAAGGACCCGTCCTGTGTCTGTCACGATCCTTTTTACATTGTACCTGTCTGCAAGAAGCTCCAACGCCTCCTGCAGGTCAACCTTTTCGCCCCTCGTGCGTATGTACCTGTAACTCCTTTCCTCAAGGTGCCTGATGTATTCTTCGGGCGTTTGCTCCGAAACCAGCAGTATGACATCCCTGCAGTATTCAAACCGGCGGCATGTGTGGAGCATGCCCTTCAGCTTACCCGTGGAGTCTATGATCACCCACAACGGGAGAACGGGATTACGGTCAGGCTGCACGAAATCTCCGGGTACCTCAGCCGGTATCCCGTTGCCGAACATCTCCTGGCCCTGTATTATTGTTTCCGAACCTATCAGGTTCGCGTCAGGCTCATAATCTCCGGCAAGCCTGTAATGCAGCTCCATGTCAGGCATGAATCCTGTCAGTGACCCGTCAAGTGTCACTGAATTGTGCAGTATAATGTAAGGTTTCATTATCTCATGATTTGTATGATAATACTGAAATAGTTACAAAGCCGGAATTGTTCCGCTCTGATATGTTTTACCTGACAATCAGTGGATTTTCGGACCTGTCATAAAATTCCTTCTGCAGCTGTTCAACCGTGTTGTTGGTTTTGAGGTACCGTATCAGTTCAGCCAGCTGTGCGGCATCCTTTTCTATCAGCTTTTCGCCCAGTGCCGGGTTGACCCTGGCAATATCACCGGCAAAGTGGTTGGGGAATCTTGCATACCAGTGAATGCCTGCGAAACCGTAGGGCATCTCTCCCAGCCTCTTCTGATCTAAGCCTGACTCTTTGCCAATGGCACCTGTATCTATAAGCTCAGGCCTGATGAATGACATCATCGCTGTCTCCTCCTCCCCTGCATGACCATCAAGGGTGGCTTCTTTCAGCTTATTGATCTCCATGTCCATAATTTCATCGGGCCCGCCCTGGAAGAGAACAACGATGTAGTCTTTCCGGGCGGCAAGCTGTGCCTGGCAGAAGTACTGGAGAAAATACGTGCTGCCCCCGTGACCGTTGAAGAGAATGATCTTTTTAAGACCGTTTCTCGAAAGCTCGGCGCATGTCTCCTCCATCATTTGCCAGATCAGGTCGCTGCTATAGGCAATTGTTCCGGGCTGATGCTTCGCCTCAAATATCTGCCCTGCATAATAGGGAGGGAAAACAACCGCATATTCCTTCTGTGCCGCCTTTAATACCGAAGCCCTTGCTTCAAAGAGGTCGGTTCCGAGGGGGAGTTGGGTTGCATGCTTTTCAAT
>DAIDJT010000207.1 GCA_027451265.1 Bacteroidales bacterium
TCAGACGGGACAGATTTGCCCCACGGCAGTTCATTCCTCGCCCGTAGTGCAGTTGCAGCACTGGCAGCCAGGTAACCTGGTTCATACACAGCCAGGTCACTCAACGGCATATATGCAAGAAGGAAAGTCACAGCCTCACCCAGTGCAGTATCAGAAATTGTGTCGGCCATGGCGAACAGGTCACCGCGCAGCTGGCTGTAAGTCTCAGACCTTGAACGGAAATCTCCGGCTATCGCTTTACGCAATGATTTGTCTTCAATAAGATGGCCGCTGCTGCAAGAAAGCAGCACTGCCATGGCCAACAAAGCCGGCAGCCAGATGATCCGTGTCATTATGTTTTATTTTAGATAAGAGCCGCAGCTGCTCCTGATCAGCAGTTCGGGAGCCATGTTCACCTGGCGCTTGTATTTGCTCTTTCCCTGGTTCTTTACTTCTGACCAGATGATGTTTGCCACCTTCAGCGACATGGCAGGAAGAGGCCTGCGCAGCCTTGTGACAGGTGTTGTCAGGAGATCAAAACCAATACCGTCTTCCATCGAGACCAGCGCAACATCCTGCGGTATCCTTATGTTCTTTTCCTGGAGGGCAAGATAGAGCGGGAAGACCAGGGGTGAGTTCAGAACGATGATAGCGTCACTCCTGTGAGGAGGTCTCAGGAAGTTTTCAATGGCCGTGAAGTCAAATTTTTCACCTGCCCTGGGCAACCCTGCCACGGTGAAGTGCACAGAATCGAAGTTTTTGGACTTCTTCGTTGAATTCCTCAGTTCTTCGAGCATCTCCTTATCATATGATGCAGTGTCTTCACCTGAGACAATAAGCAGATTCTTAAGCCCCAGCGATGTGAGATGCTGGGTCATGATGGCTGCACCCGCTACCCTGTCAGTGCAGACTGTGTTCAGCCTCATCCTCTTGATACTCTTTTCCAGGAGCACCACAGGGTATGAATCACGGTTCAGGGCCCTCACCACGCTGTCATCAGCAGCATGGCCAACAAGAATCATTCCGCTGAAGAACTTCTTCAGCGAAGTGGTGAGCCTGTTGAAGCGCATGTCGTCAGGGTCCCTTGTAAATACCGAAAAACCAAGACCGATGCTTGCGAAAGCTTTCTGCAGATATGGAGTGATCTCATAGATGAACGGATCATTCATTGAGGGCACCACCATGCCGATGATGCCGGGCTTTTCCTCTGCAGGCGCAGGTTCCCCCTTCTCCGCCAATGCATTATAATAGCCCATCTGTCTCGCCACCGCGAGCACCCTCTCCTGTGTTTCCTTCTTGATTCCGTGCTGATCAGCCTTGCCGTTCAGCACCAATGATACCAATGTGCCGGAAAGACCAAGTCTAGCGGCAATGTCTTTGTTCTTAACCTTTTTCCCCATTTCATTTAAATTTAAAGTCCGAAATTAGCTTTAAATTTTTAGAAATGGATGCTTTAGAGCATATTTGTTAAAAAAATGTTCAAAAGCATTTTTATGGCTATTTTTTAGGTAACTGGCGTCCGCTCTGTTTTGCCGCGGCTTCCAGTCTCTGCTGCCATTTTGATTTTTTGGCAGGCTTTTTCTTATTCTCCTCTATCTTCTTAAGTATTTCTGCTTCACTGACAAAGCGGCGTGATAACTGGGTCTGGAAAATTGAAATCACGTTAGCAAGAAAATAGTAGTATGTAAGACCTGACGAGAAGTTGTTCAATATGAACATGAACATAACGGGCATAATGTACATCATAGTCTTCATTCCCGGCATCTGTTCCTGGCCACCTGAAGGGTTGCTTATCTTGGTTGTGATAATTGTGGAGGCTGTCATCAGCAGGGTGAAAAGACTGACATGATCACCATACATGGGAATCGTAAAGGGAAGGTTCAGAATGCTGTCATATGTTGACAGGTCCTTGGCCCACAGGAATGACTGCTGTCTGAGCTCAATTGAAGTGGGGAAGAAACGGAACATGGCAAAAAGAATCGGCATCTGCAGGAGCATCGGGAGGCAACCGCCCATGGGACTGACACCTGCCTTTTTGTAAAGATCCATGGTCGCCTGCTGTTTCTTCATGGCGTCTTCCTGCTTTGGATACTTTTTGCCTATCTCATCCACCATGGGTTTCATTACCCTCATCTTGGCCTGGCTGATAAATGACTTATGGGTCAGCGGGAAGAGAGCCAGCTTGATTATCAGGGTCAGTATCAGGATTATCAATCCGTAGTTGACAATGAAATTGTCAAGAAGGTTGAAGATCGGGATTATTACAAACTGGCTTATCCACCTGATAATGTTCCTGCCGAGGAAGACCAGTTCCTCAAGCTGCAGATCATACTTCTTCAACAGGGTGTAACTGTTGGGTCCGAAATAGATCCTCATTTTCACCGAGCTGTTGTCACTGTGCTGGAAGGCAACACCTATCTCCGACTCAAAGAACCTCAGGTACCTGGAAGTGGGGTCAGCATTGGTGGAAGAGACGGCTGCATTCAGGAAAAAATCATCTGCTATAAGAACTGATGAGAAGAACTGATCCTTGTAAGCTATCCAGTCAGTCTTCATCAGGTTTTCAGTGACCAGCTGCTTCTTCTGTCTCTGCATCCGGGTGCCTCCCAGGTCCACGACATCCTCCTGGTAAACCTTGTACTTCAGGCCCGTATACATGTCTTCATTCTGCCTTCCCTTCTCCTGCTGCGGAATATACATCTTCCAGTCGAGCGCAAGTGAGGTTGTATTGGCAGGGATTACTGAGGCCATCGAGTGGAAAACCGACTCAAACCCCAGCATGTAGTCATCCGGTTGCATCGTGTAGATAAAATCAATATATGCACCACCTGATGCCTCGAGCCTCATAGTCAGGCTTGCCGGACTTCCGCTGACAACCATCGGGCCTGTGTATCCAACCGGGGTAAAATACAATACGTCAGTCCGTATCGGCTTGTTGTCAATTGTGAAGAAATTGTAACCGAACACTGTGGAATCACCATTGAAAAGCACCACCGGGAGACCGTCATGTGTTTTGTACTTTTTTAGCATGACAGAGTAGGGTTTGCCTCCCCTGGCGGATATCTTCATTACCATCAGGTCGTTCTCAATTGTGTAAAACTCATCCTGCCCTTTTACCTTTGAACTAAAGACGCCGAATGCAGTGCTGTCAGTCACAGGGCCGGCTGTTGCACCCCGAGAAGATGCAGTGGTGTCAACCACACCTGCGGCTGTTGCAGATGTTTCAGGCTGCTGCTTTGCATTGCCAAGACCGAGCCTCTGGTTCAGCTCTGTCACTTTTTGAATTGTAGGCTGATCCTTTGGCTTGTAGTTGAGCGCCTTGATATAAGCCTCACGGGCCTGATCATAATTTCCGGCGGCATAAAGAGAGTCGGCATATTCCTTTTCGGCCCCGAAGAATTTCCCCATCCTGTGATTATTGTAAAAGCTGAATCCCAGAAAGATCAGGAAGATCAGGATGATGCCGGTTATTGTATTCCTATCCATTATGTTACTTTCCCTGTTTAAAAGTTATCATTTACTGATGCAGGCCCTGACAAATCCGACGAACAGTGGGTGCGGTCTGAGCACCGTGCTGCTGTATTCGGGGTGGAACTGCACTCCCACAAACCATTTGAGGGAGGGTATTTCAATTATTTCGACCAGGCCTGACTCCGGGTTGGTTCCGCAGGCAATCATTCCTGCATTACGGAAGTCAGAGAGGTATTTGTTGTTGAACTCGTACCTGTGACGGTGGCGTTCTGACACCTCTTCCTTCCTGTAACACTTCCAGGCTTCAGATCCATGCAGAAGCTCGCATTTATAGCTTCCCAACCTCATCGTACCTCCTTTTTCCGTAATGCTCTTCTGCTCCTCCATCAGGTCAATGACCGGATGCTTTGCCTTGGGGTTAATCTCCGTGGAGTGAGCTCCCTCAAGGCCCAGGACATTGCGCGCAAACTCAATTACTGCGCACTGCATGCCCAGGCAGATCCCGAAGAATGGAATATCATTGGTACGGGCAAATTGCACAGTGAGAATCTTTCCCTCAATACCTCTTGAACCGAACCCGGGTGCCACCACTAAGCCGTCATACCCGTCAAGCATCTGGCGGTAATTGGCTTCGGTGATCTCCTCTGAATGGATCATTGTCACCTCAACAGCAGTCTCATTGGCTGCCCCGGCATGAATAAATGCCTCGGAGATCGACTTGTAGGCATCTGCAAGCTCAACATACTTGCCAACCAGCGCTATCTTTACCCTGTGCGAGGGATTCTTCAGCTTACGCAGGAACTCCTTCCACTCTGACAGTGAAGGCTCCTCTCCTGCCGGCAGTCCAAGCTTACGCAAAACGGTAAGGTCAAGCATCTCCTTCTGCATCATCAGGGGAACCTCGTAAATGGTGGAGACGTCTATTGACTCCACCACGGCTCCCGGCTCCACGTTGCAGAAGAGAGCCACCTTCTTCCTCAGGTCCTCCGTCAACGGATGCTCGGTGCGGAGCACCAGCACATCAGGCTGAATCCCTTCTTCCAGGAGCATCTTCACCGAATGCTGGGTGGGCTTCGTTTTCAGTTCACCCGAGGCATGAAGGAACGGCACAAGCGTCAGGTGGATAACCACACAGTTCTGAGGGCCCAGTTCCCAGCGCATCTGCCTTACGGATTCAATGTACGGAAGCGACTCAATATCGCCAACAGTGCCCCCTATCTCGGTAATGACTATCTCATAGCTGC
>DAIDJT010000208.1 GCA_027451265.1 Bacteroidales bacterium
CGCGTCTTGCACATGATGAGCTGTGGCCCGGTAAACTGCCAAACAGCTTTCTTAACCGCGCCTCGGGAACCGTGCGCTATCTTTCAACCCAGCATTTGAATGGCATGAAGATAGCTGACTGTGGTGAGGACAACCCCCTGAAGAATATCATCTGCAGCAGGCTGGGCCTCGAGATAGAAACAATTAACTGGGATTTTAATCACCGGTGCGCTCTGGATGAAAAGTATGACGTCATCCTCTGTTTTGAGGTTCTCGAGCATCTTTTTAATCCGCTGCTCTTCCTGGAGTCTTTGAAGGAGCTTCTTAACGAAAACGGGGTAATCTACCTCTCAACCCCTTATCACCGGCCTCAGTTACTTAAGACACCGCATCATTACCATGAGATACCTTCTGACAGGATTATGTGGCTCTTTGAGGCTGCGGGACTCAGGGCAGAGGAGATGGTAAAAATCAACAGCGCCGGCATGTGGTACAACCACCTTACCGGAATAAGGCCTGTCATGAGATATTTTCAGTCAACCAGGTTGTACAGGCTGAGATAAAAACCCTGATTTTACATGATCTTCCCTGGCCGGAACTGTGCCGGCTGAGATAACAGCTTTAATATTACAGGATTTGCCGCCGGGCAGGCTGAACAGTCTGAGATAATAGTCTGAATTTCACTGAACTTTCCCCTGGAACGTCTTCAGAAACTCGTCATAGGCCTGTTTTTGCCAGGTTGTACCGGCGAAATAGTTTAGCATCGGCTCAATCTGGGCAGGGGTTTTAAATCCTGACACAGGGGTGATCAGTTCGCTATTTGCAGTGAGGAACACTACTGTGGGATAACCAAGTTTGCCCTGCAGAAGCGCATAGGCAAGCTGGTGCGTCTTTCCCAGGCTTCCGTCATTTACAAACTGGCGCCCCTGGAATGTAACAGGGTCCTTACCCTCGGCATCAAATTTCACAGCATAGTATTTGGTGTTGAGTATCTCCGCTATGACCGGGTTCGAGAAAGTATCACTGTCAAGTTTCTTGCACCACCCGCACCAGTCTGTGTATGCGTCGACGAAGATGGGCTTCGGGCTTGTTTTTGCAAGGGCTACAGCTTCCTCAATTGAATACCATTTCACAGCCTGTCCCTGGGCAGAAACAACCAGCCCCGCCATTGCAAGCAACAATACAAACATCAGTTTCTTCATATAGATCATTAATTATATCCGGTTCAACCATTTAACGATAATTGCACAAAATTAGTCTTTCAGTTCAATAACCAAAATTATGCCACAAAGTTCAGGCTCATGTTTTTTGACGCAATAATTGGAATGATTTTTTTATACATTTACAGACCATGTATTCTATGTTAAACTCGAAATCTGAAAATGGAAAAAATTAGAAAGACCCTTGCTGACTCAAAGACAGCAAGATGGACTGCGCTGGCAGTTGTAGCGTTCACCATGTTATGCGGTTATTTCCTGACCGACGCCATGGCGCCCCTGAAACCGATGCTGGAGCAGCAACTGTCATGGAGCAGCGAGGAGTACGGGTTGTTCACCAGCGCCTATGGCTGGTTCAATGTATTCCTTCTCATGCTTATAATAGGAGGGATCATCCTTGACAAGATGGGTGTACGGTTCACCGGAAAAATGGCAACAATACTTATGGTTGCCGGTACCGCCATCAAGTACTGGGCTCTCTCCACCGATGCTTTTGCCGGCCAGACATGGCATTTTCTCTTCTGGGATGCAAATCCGCAGGTATTTGTTGCCGGGCTGGGTTATGCGGTATTCGGAGTCGGTGTGGAAACTGCCGGGATAACTGTATCAAAAATCATTGTCAAGTGGTTCAAGGGCAAAGAACTTGCCCTGGCAATGGGACTTGAGATGGCTACCGCCAGGATGGGCACCGGTCTTGCACTTGCAGGATCCGCACCTCTGGCAAAAGCCCTCGGACACGTGTCAATGCCCATTCTCGTTGCACTTATACTGCTGTGCGTTGGCCTGATTGCCTTTTTCATCTATTGCGGAATGGACAAAAAACTTGATGCCTCTGTCGCCCTGGCAAAAGAGGGACTTCCCCAGGAAGAGGAAGAGAGCTTCAAGCTTGCCGACATCCTGTTCATATTGAAAAACAGAGGCTGGTGGTATATTGCCATACTTTGCGTGCTCTTTTATTCGGCAGTGTTTCCTTTCCTCAAGTATGCGGCTGACCTTATGGTCAACAAGTTCGGGATGAACCCGGAGACAGCAGGCCTGATACCTTCCGTGCTTCCTTTCGGTACAATCCTTCTCACCCCCCTGTTCGGCAACCTGTATGACAGGAAGGGAAAGGGTGCAACCATAATGATAATAGGGGCACTGCTCCTTATCTTCGTGCATGCCATGTTCTCCATCCCTGCCGTTGACAAACCCTGGATGGCATTTATCCTGATAATAATTCTCGGAATAGGTTTCTCACTTGTCCCGTCAGCCATGTGGCCTTCAGTACCGAAGATCATACCTTTCCAGAAGCTTGGAACGGCATATGCACTTATATTCTGGGTACAGAACTGGGGGCTTATGGGTGTTCCCTACCTTATCGGCTGGGTACTTGACAAGTACTGCATTACCGGTTCGCGCCTTATCGACGGCGTGTCGGTTCCCAGCTATGACTACACGATTCCGATGATGATCTTTACCGCTTTCGGGCTTCTTGCAATCATTTTCGGATTCCTGCTGAAGGCTGAGAACAAGAGGAAGGGCTACGGGCTCGAGATGCCAAACATTGTTAAGGAATAATCAAAAACAGACATTGTTATGAGTGAAATTAAAAATCTGGAACCAAAGCTTCTGTGGAAGTATTTCTATGAAATAACACAGATACCGCGTCCCTCCAAGAAGGAGCACAGGATGACGGAATACATGAAGAAGTTCGGACAGGAACACGGACTTGAGACAATCGTCGACAAGACCGGAAACGTGGTATTCAGAAAGCCGGCCACAAAGGGGATGGAGAACCGCAAGGGTATCATCCTTCAGGCCCATATTGACATGGTGCCACAGAAGAACGCCGACAAGAAATTTGACTTTGAAAAAGATCCGATTGAGACATGGATCGACAAGGGATGGGTAAAGGCAAAAGGCACCACTCTCGGAGCTGACAACGGCATGGGGGTGGCTGCCGCCATGGCGGTGATGACTGACCCCAAACTGGTTCACGGCCCGTTGGAGGCACTGTTCACCGTAGACGAAGAAACAGGAATGACAGGTGCAAAGAACCTGAAGAAGGGCGTTCTTAAGGGCGAGATACTCCTGAACATGGACTCGGAAGATGAGGGCGAACTGTACGTGGGATGCGCCGGCGGCGTAGACGTAGGTGCAACACGAAACTACAAGCAGGAAAAGACGCCGCAGGGAGTCACAGCCTATAAGCTGAGCCTTAAGGGACTCAGGGGAGGTCACTCAGGCCTGGATATACATCTTGGCAAGGGTAATGCCAACAAACTCATGTTCAGATTCTTCCAGCAGGCTGAATGTGATTTTGGCATGCGCATAGCTGAATACAGCGGAGGAGACCTGCGCAATGCCATCCCGCGTGAGTCCTTCGCAACTGTGGTGATCCCCTTCATTAAGAAGGCTCAGTTCGAAAAGTTCATGAAGGGTTATGAAAAAATGTACAGGGCTGAGTTCATGGAGGTTGATCCTGACATCAAACTTGACTTCAAGGTTGCCGAAGCACCTGCGAAGGTGATGAACGAGGCGGACCAGTACCGTATCATCAGGGGAGTATTTGTCTGCCCGAACGGTGTTCAGAGGATGAGCACCAGCATGCCGGGAGTGGTGGAGACATCAAACAACCTTTCCATAGTAAGGATAGGAAATGGCAAGTTCGAAGCCTACTGCCTCTGCAGAAGCTCCGTTGAAACCGCCAAGGAGGCCACTGCATGGAAGATTGCTGCCGGCTTCCAGCTTGCTGGATGCGAGGTGGAACTTTCAGGAAGCTATCCCGGCTGGAAACCTGACATGAACAGCGCCATCCTGGGCACAATGAAGGACACTTACAATAAACTCTACGGAAGGGTGCCCGAGATAAAAGCCATTCATGCAGGCCTTGAATGCGGGATAATCATGGGTGTTTATCCAAAGCTTGACTCCATCAGCTTTGGTCCGACAATCCGCCATCCCCACAGTCCTGACGAAAAGGTAGAGATTGAATCAGTCGGAAAATTCTGGGATTTCCTGGTAGCCACCCTGAAGAACACACCAAAGTCCTGACAGGTCTGGCGCCGGATTGAAAGTACTACATCAGATGTTCATATTGAGGGGATTCCTGTTAAAACGGATCCCCTCAATTTCATTATGGCTACGCTGGCTGGACCCTGGCAACGGGGTTACCTGACGGCAATTTCCGCCAGGATGTCATCCTTCATCACGTTCTGGCCGGCTTTGACTCCTATCCTTGTCACGGTGCCGCTGACCAGTGACTGTATCTCGTTCTGCATCTTCATGGCCTCCAGGATCACTAGTGCCTCACCCCGCATTACCTCAGCGCCATCGCGGACAAGAACGTCAATTATCCTGCCAGGCATCGGAGACCTTGAGGATGCCTCGCAACCGCTCCGCCGTCAGGGTCGGTCTCCCCGACACGCCGAGCCAGCAGCAGAACAGCAGGATGTTGACGTCGCAGCCGCGGCGGTCCTGCAGGTCGAGGCAGG
>DAIDJT010000209.1 GCA_027451265.1 Bacteroidales bacterium
GGAGGAAGGACCGATTACCTGAAGGACAGCCAGGGAAACACCGTCATTTCAAAGCTTGACGAAAAAGGATTGCAGGAGATTGCCTCGGTCACCGGTGGAAGGTATGTCAGGGCCAGTAACACCAGCATCGGGCTGACGGAGATATACAATGACATTGGCCGGATGAAGAAGAGCGAGATAAACACAGTGATGTATACAGATTACAATGAGCAGTTCCTTATTCCCGCCTCCCTGCTGTTCATACTGCTGTTGACAGACCTTCTTCTGGCTGACAGGAAGAACAATCTGCTCCGGCGGATCGGAATCATTGGAAAGGAACCGAAACAGGAAAGGATATGAGAGCGAATGTGACAGCATACAGGATAATAGTTGCCACCATCTGCATGACAATCCTGTCTCCTTCGCTTTTCGGGCAGGAGGAGAGAGAGTACATCAGGAAGGGCAACAGGCTCTATAAGAAGAGTGAATACGCCGGCAGCGAAGGGATGTACCGCCGGGCACAGGACAACACGAAATCTTCAGGTGATGCGGTCTTCAATCTCGGCAATTCGCTCTACAAGCAAAAGAGGTACGGCGAGGCTTCCGGCGAATTCATCCGTTCGGCCCAGGCCGCAGAGGGAGATTCGCTTAAGCAGGCGGATGGATTCTACAACCTTGGGAACTCGCTCCTGAAAGAACAGAAATTCAGTGAGAGCATAGATGCCTATATAAACTCGCTGAAGCTTAATCCGGACAACCTGCAGGCCAAATACAATCTTGCATATGCCCAGGACCAGCTGAAGAAGCAGCAGCAGGAACAACAACAACAGCAGAACCAGGACAAGAATAAGCAGCAGGATCAGAACAAGGATAAGCAGCAGGATAAAAAGGACCAGGAGAAGCAGGACGACAAGCAGCAACAGCAGCCGCAGGACCAGAATAAAGATCAGCAGCAACAGCAGGATCAGAATAAAAGTCAGCAGCAGCAACAGCCTGCGATCAGCCGTGAGGATGCAAAGAGGCTTCTTGATGCTCTTGCTGCAAATGAGAAGCAGACTCAGGAAAAGGTTCAGCGTGACAAGGCTGCAGGGGCAAAGGTGAGGGTGATTAAAAACTGGTAATTTTGCAGTGATGAATAAGATGATGACGGCATTCGTATTTCTTCTGGCCGGACTTGCGGTGGCGGCCCAGGAGGTTACGCTCACCGTTGACGCACCGGAGAGTGCTGCTGCCGGAGAACGGTTCCGGATTATATATACGGTCAACTCAACCGACGGACAGTTCACCCCGCCAAAGTTCGACCCGTCATTCTCCGTCCAGGGTCCCCAGCAGTCAACCAGCCGGAACGTACAGTGGATCAACGGAGACGTTAAGACCATATCTTCCACTACTCTTATCTACTACGTGGTAGCCGGTACTCCCGGAACCTACACCATCCCTGCTGCGCAGTTCGAGACAAAGAAAGTTACAGTCAGCTCACAGGAGAAGCAGATAGTGATAACTGCCGGTGCCTCATCACAGGCATCCGCATCACAGCAACAGGGACAGGGGCAGGTCAGGGCTTCCGGTGATGCACCTTCTGCCGGGACTGATGTCTCCATGAAGATAATCCTCGGTGATCGAGAGGTCTACGCCGGGGAACCTGTCACCGGAACGCTGAAGCTCTACACACGTATCAACCTCTCGGGAATACAGGAACTCAAATTCCCTGATTTCAAGGGTTTTCTGAAGGAAGATATCGAGACACCTCCGTTGCGAAGCCTTGAAAACGAGGTCATTGACGGAGTGCAGTACGGTACGGGGGTTATTCAGCGTTTCGTCCTCTATCCTCAGGTTTCGGGTGATTTACGCATTGAACCGGCTGAAATGACAGTGCTGGTCCAGGAACGTACAGGGGCGAAGGATCCGTTTTTTGATGACCCTTTCTTCGACAGCTTCTTTTCATCAGTATCCACTGTTCCGCGTAAGGTGACAACCCAGCCGCTGACAATAAGGGTAAAACCTCTTCCGGAGCCCAGACCTGCTGATTTCCACGGCGCCGTGGGGTCATTCACAATTGAATCATCAATCTCAGGCACTGACGCCAGACTAAATGATGCCGTCACAATGACGGTGACCCTCAAAGGCACTGGTAACCTGAGCCTGGCAGGTGAACCGGTCATAAGTTTCCCCCAGGGAATAGAAAAGTATGATCCCAAAGTGACCGTGAAAAGTACCGGCACTGCGTCCGGAAGCAAGGTCTTTGAGTACCTGCTCATTCCCAGAAACACAGGGACTTTCGAGATACCTCCCGTTTCATATTCAGTGTTTGACCCGGGTCAGCAGAAGTATGTTACACTCCGGGCGGAAGGCTTTACAATAAATGTCACCGGAACACCGGGAGAAGATCAGGGTGCGGCTCCTGCCTACACCCCCGGTGAGGATGTGAAGTACCTGGGTCAGGACATAAGGTTTATCAGGAATGGCAACGTCAGGCTCTCAAAGATATCCGCTCCGCTGGTTTCAGGCCTTTACTACTGGCTCTGGTTTGCACTTGCCCTCTTTGTTGCAGCGATGGTCCTCCTGTTAAGGAGGGAGCAGATAAGGCGAAACGCCGATATTGCAGGTCTCCGGAACCGCAAGGCTGCTAAGAACGCCCGCAGCCGGCTTGCAAAGGCAAATGACCTCCTGAAGTCAGGGAAGAAAGAGGCTGTCAATACCGAGGTTGCAAGGGCACTGTGGGGTTACCTTGGAGACAAGCTCCGGATACCGCAGTCGGAAATCACCAGGGATAAGTGTTATTCCGCACTGAGAGACAGAAAAACAGAAGAGGAGATCATCACTGAACTTGACAGGGTACTGACTGCCACCGAGTACTCGCAGTATGCTCCCGTATCAGAAGGGGAGAGTCCTGACGCCCTCTGCAGGCGTGCGGCAACGCTGATCGGAAAACTTGATGGTGTACTTGATTAAATCAGGAACGATGCGAAGGTTATTACTGATTCATATCATAATGCTGGCTGGCATTCTCAGCCTTGCAGGGCAGACCCCTGAAGAGAAGTATAAGCAGGCAGGCGAACTTTACGGGTCAGGCGACTACTCAGGGGCTGCCGCAATATACAGGAAACTGTGGGAAGAGGGCTACAGAAGCGAAGGCCTCCTCTACAACACAGGAAACGCATTTTTCAAGTCAGGTGACAACGCCTCGGCGATACTGTTTTATGAGAGGGCAAAGCTGCTTGCACCGGCAGATGAGGATATTGATTATAACCTTCAGATTGCGAGGAGCCGCATCACTGACAGGTTTGAGACTGTTCCGCAGCTCTTCTTCGTGAGATGGTTTGATTTTCTCGCCCTGCTTGCATCAACAAATATATGGGCTGTTGCCGCACTGGCGATGTTCGTTGCATCACTCCTGCTGGCCCTCGTGTTTCTTACAAAGTCAAGGGCCCGCGGACGGCTGCTTTCATTCTGGCTGTCACTCGCCTCACTGATCCTTGCAATTCTGATGGTTTCGCTGGCTGTCCGTAACAACTCCCTGGTCAACCACAACCCCCGGGCCGTCATTACCTGCGGCATCGTCACCGGACGAAGTGCACCGGGAGAGACCGGCAACGAGCTGTTTGTAATTCATTCCGGCACCACCGTCACCGTTGAACAGGAACTGGGATCGTTCAGCGAAGTCAGGCTGCCCGACGGCAACAAGGGGTGGATCGGTTCCTCGTGCATGGAAAAGATATAGTCCATTGCCACATTTTTCTTAACTTTCTGCCGGAATCAATTTGTCCGGATATGAAAGGAAAAGTTACTGCCATCTTAATTGTGACAGTTCTCTTACTGACTGCATGCAAAAAACGCAGCATGACAGAAGAGGGCCCGACGGATGTCCGGATCAGCAACCAGACGGGCCAGACGATTGAGAATGTAACCGTTACCACTACGGATGATCAGGCCTATTCCACAAGAGTCCATAATTTCGGGACCATCGCGTCAGGGGCTGTCACTGAGTATTTCAGGTTCGATATTGCATATACAGAGGCAAATATCACAGTAAAAATTGGTGACGTGACCTGGTCAACACCTCCTTCACAGTTTGATTATCTGACATATATCGGTCCTGATCGCATAACTTACCGTCTGACCGTTGCCGACCCTCTCAATCATATGCTTGACATAGAGACGGTTATTGAAGAACCCATTGACGACCTGTAGAAAGGCGATGAAGGAGTTCATTACTGTCTGCCCGAGAAACTGCTACAGTACCTGTACCTTCAGGGTTTTCACCGAGGAAGGGAGGGTCAGACGAATTCTCCCTTATGAGGGTAACATGGCTACTCCGGAAGGACCATGCATCAAGGGACTTTCCTATCTTGAGAGGGAATATTCCCCGGAAAGGATCATCTATCCTCTCCTCCGGCAGCCGGACGGTTCGTTTGTGCGGATCGGCACCGGGGAGGCTCTGGCCATCATATCCGGCAAACTGAGAGAAGCCAGGGAAAAACACGGACCCCATTCTGTTTTGTTTTATAAGGGAAGCGGGTATTCAGGGCTGAGCAATGATATTGCCGGGGCATTCTGGAAAGGATTTGGTGGTGCCACCACCACATTTGGGAACCTGTGCTGGCCTGCCGGGCTGGAGGCCGTCAGGCTCACCCTGGGTGAGGTGAAGCACAACCTGCCATGGGATCTGGCCAGTGCAT
>DAIDJT010000210.1 GCA_027451265.1 Bacteroidales bacterium
AACTATTCGGACACGAAAAGGGATCATTCACTTCTGCCATCAAACAGCGGATTGGCAAGTTCGAGCAGGCCTCGGGTGGCACCATCTTCCTCGATGAGGTAGGTGACATGAGCCTGGCAGCACAGGCTAAAGTCCTCAGGGCTCTCCAGGAAAACAAGATAACACGTGTTGGATCAGACAAGGATATCCACGTAGATGTAAGAGTCATAGCCGCAACCAACAAGAATATCAGGGAGGAGATTGATCGCAATACTTTCAGGGAAGACCTGTACCACCGCCTCAGCGTCATACTGATACATGTCCCTACCCTCAATGACAGGAAAGAAGACATTCCGCTCCTGGCCGATCATTTCAACACCCTTATCTGTGGTGAATACGGCATGGGAAAGAAGAAATTCAGACCTGATGCCATTGCTGAGCTTCAGAAGATAATATGGACCGGCAACATCAGGGAGTTCAGAAACGTGCTGGAAAGGCTTATCATCCTCTGCCCTGAAGAGATAACGGGCAGGGATGTGGTTGCATATGCACACCCGGTCTCGGGGTTCGGGGAGATATGAGACGTACAGCCGTCATATCACTGCAGCCGGCACTCGCAGCAGCGCTGATGCCGGTCGTGGTTGCGGCACTGCTGGTTTGCACTGCCTGCGGCAGGAAAAGCCATGACGGCACGCCTGTCTCATTCAATGACGGATGGCTGTTCATAAGGCAGGACTCTGCCAATGCTGAGAAGATACTTCCCGGGATTATCCCCAACCACAAATGGGAGGAGGTGACCCTGCCGCATTCAGCCTTCATTGAGCCGCTGGTGGCAACCGACATGCAGTGGACCGGCATTTGCTGGTACAAAAAGCTGTACCGGCCTGACAGGCGTCAGAAGCATAAACACACAGGGCTGCTCTTTGACGGAGCCATGCATGATGCAATTGTATACCTCAACGGCGCAGAGGTGGCCCGTCACACCGGAGGTTACCTTCCATTTTATGTCAATCTCACAGATGATCTTGAGTACGGCAGGGAAAACGAAATACTGGTCAGGCTTGACAACAGGGAGAACCCGCATATTCCTCCGGGCAAGTCTCTCAGGGAGCTTGATTTTCTATGGTACAGCGGGCTGTACCGTAACGTAAGCCTTTATGTGACTGACAGGCTCCATATCACCGCTCCGCCCGAAACCCACACCACCCTTGGCGGAGGCATCCTGACCGGGGTAAGGGATGTGAGCCGTGAATCAGCCACCCTGGCCCTTTCAGTGCATGTAAGCAATGATGACCATATACCCAGGCTGTTCAGGATGAAAAACACCCTGCTTGATGCTGCCGGGCTGGAAGTTGCCTCATCACTGTCAGAGCTTACTGACCTGGAGCCGGGAGAGGGCGTCCGCCTCATGACAAGGATGATTGTCATGCAACCGGCATTATGGACCCCCTCTACACCGTTTTTGTACACATTACGCACCGAGCTGATATCAGAAAAAAGCGGTGTGATAGACAGCAGGGAGACACGCACCGGGATAAGATCAGTGAGAATCACCCCTGAAAAGGGAATGTTGCTCAACGGAGAGCAGGTCATGATCACCGGCACCAACAGGCACCAGGAATACCCGTATGTCGGTTACGCCCTCTCCGACAATGCCAGTTACCGTGATGCCTTCAAAATCAGGGAGGCAGGCTTCAACCTCGTGCGCTGCTCACATTATCCTCCGGCACCGGCCTTCCTGGATGCCTGCGACGAACTTGGCATCCTGGTGATTGATGCCATCCCGGGCTGGCAGTTCATGGGTGATTCATTGTTCGCTGAGGCCTCATTGCGTGACACACGCATGATGTGCCGTCGTGACCGGAACCACCCTTCGGTGGTGATGTGGGAGTCATCATTGAATGAGACCGTCATGCCCGTCAGTTTCCTCTCCAGGCTTAACCAGACGGTGAAGGAGGAACTGCCGCTCGGCAATAACCTTACCTGCAGCTGGATGGACACCATCTGCGATGTCTTCATCCCTGCCCGTCAGCATGCCGAAGCGCCGCGTTACTGGAAGGACTACAGCAAAGGAAAGCCTCTGTTTATCTGCGAGTATGGCGACTGGGAGTATTATGCCAGGAACGCCGGGTTCAACCAGACGGAGTTCAGCGATCTTCAGCCTGCAGAAAGAAACTCACGGCAGCGGAGGGGTGACGGAGACAGGCGGATGCTGCAGCAGGCATGGAACTTCCAGGAAGCCCGTAATGACAACCTTTATGGCCCTGCCTTCGGTGATGCCAACTGGCTCATGTTTGACTACAAGCGGGGTTATGCCCCTGACATTGAGGCCTCCGGTATCATGGACATATTCAGGCTGCCCAAGTTTGCATGGTGGTTCTACCGAAGCCAGACTGATGATGGTCCTGTTTGCTTCATTGCCCACCATAACCTGCCATCCTCAGGCAATACGGTAAGGGTTTACAGCAACGCTGACACCGTAAAGCTCTTCCGCAATGACACACTCATTGCCGTGCAGGGGCCTGACACGGACAACAGTGCCGTTAACCTTCACCATCCTCCATTTACTTTCACCCTGCCCGGCTACTCACCCGGAACACTCAGGGCAACAGCCCTCCGCAACGGCAAGGAAACAGCTTCATATTCAGTCACCACCCCGGGCAGTCCGGCAGCAATCCGGCTCTCGGCAGACTTCAGCAATAAAACGCTCAGGGCTGACAATGCCGACGTTGTTTTTGTCTATGCAACAGTGACAGATTCTGCAGGTAACCAGGTCTTCACATCCGATGCGATGATAGAGTTCACTGTCAGGGGAAACGCAGAACTGATTGGCAGCAACCCTGTCAGGGCTGAAGCCGGCATTGCAGCCGTGCTGATAAAGGCTGGCAATCCTGGCAGGATAATGATCAGGGCTGTATCTCCGGGCATGTCACAGGCAGAGCTGATGACAGAGGCAAAATGACCTGCATACCGGCCGGCCTGGGAAAAAACTTTCAGAAACGGAAATAGATAAAGGGCTGCACAACCTCTGAGCCAACTCTGTGCAGCAACACCACCACTGCCAGTGTAATCACCATCTGGGCTATCGCCGGGAGCCTGATAAACAGTCCTCTGTATGACTCCTTTACCGTCACAGGCAGAAAATGAAGAATGTATCCTGAAACGATGAGCACTGCTATGGGCAGGTACGACATCAGCACCAGTCCATAGTCACCCGGTGAGAAGGAAGAAAATATCTGGCCAAGCATCACACCTGCCTGCTCCATCGTTCCTGCCCTGAAAAAAATCCAGGCGAAACTGACAAAGTTGAATGTGACAATTATGCCGGCGATATGAGCACCCCGCCTTCTTACCTGAACCTTCCTGAAGAGCCAGTGCCAGATTTTTTCCACAACCAGGGCCAGCCCGTGAAGTCCTCCCCACACCACAAACCGGGTTGCCGCTCCATGCCAGAGGCCTCCCAGCAGCATTGTGACCATCAGGTTGATACCGGTGCGCAGATTGCCTTTCCTGTTTCCACCGAGAGGAATATAAAGATAATCCTTCAGCCATCTCGAGAGGGAAATATGCCACCTTCGCCAGAAATCGCCAATGTTGGCAGCCTTGTATGGTGAATTGAAGTTGAGCGGCAGCCTGAATCCCATCAGCATGGCAACGCCGATGGCGATGTCAGTGTAGCCTGAGAAGTCACAGTATATCTGCAGGCCATACCCGTAAACTGCCATGAGGTTCTCAAATCCTGAATAGATGGCGGGAGCGTCAAAGACCCTGTCAATGAAACCGGTGGAGATGAAATCGGAAATGAGCATCTTTTTGATCAGTCCCTGGAGAATCAGGAACAGACCGTACCCGAACTCGTTGCGGCTGATTGTATAATTGCCGTGCATCTGCGGGATGAACTCCGAGGCTCTTACGATGGGGCCGGCCACAAGCTGCGGAAAGAACGTCAGGTAAAATGCAAAATCGACAATGTTGCGTTCCGCTGCCATCCTGCCGCGATAGATGTCAATACTGTAGCTGAGAGCCTGGAAGGTGAAGAATGAGATGCCCACCGGCAGGATGATTGTGTTGACGTTGAAGTTCGTTCCGAACAGACTGTTTGACAATGAGGAAAAGATGTCACGGGGGATAAGCGAAGTGTTGAAAACCGAGTTTATCACCTCGGTAAAGAATCCCGCATACTTAAAATATGAGAGGAACCCAAGGAGCATGACCAGGTTGGCAACCAGCCAGAACCTTTTACCTGCCTTTTCCTTTGCCTTTTCTGTCATGAGGGCGGTATACCAGGTGAGCAGGGTGGTCAAAAGCAGCAGGATAATGAAGAGCCCGCCGGCACGGTAGTAAAAATAGAGGCTTACAACCAGGAGCCAGGTATGGCACATTGCCCTCTTCCGGTTCAGCAGGGCAAATCCTGCCATCACCACGAGGAAGAAGATCCAGAATGCAGGGGTTGTAAAGATAAAGATCTGGTCCGGGTGATACCTGAGTACCGAAGTAAACCAGGCCATGACCTGCCTTGCCAGGCTGTACTTTCTGCCCTCCGTCTGGTCTGATTCATCTTTAAGCTCATAGTACGCTGAATCTCCGGCCGCAAGGGAATCTGGGAGCGAGCCTTTGACTGAGGCTGCAAGGGAATCTGGAATCGAGCCTTTG
>DAIDJT010000211.1:0-4338 GCA_027451265.1 Bacteroidales bacterium
TACTGCGCGATCCGGTTTCGCTTCATGCCGAAGGTATCGGGGGGCTCTGGCCGGCAGGTGAGGGCGCCGGCTATGCGGGGGGGATAGTCTCATCAGCGGTGGATGGGATGCTTGTGGCTCAGGCAATAAGCAGCAGAGGGCCGAGCGTGAAGAAATGACCCGCCAGCTGGCGGATTTTTTTGGCGATGGAGCCAGATTGCAGGGAGGGCAATAGTTAAGCCTTCAGCCGGCAGTCTCCAGTCCCCGGTAAGTATCTGATCATTAACCCCAGGCCTGCAAGAGTGCAGAAACGCAGGACTGCCAGACTGCCAGACCGCCAGACCGCAGGACCGCCAGACCGCAGGACCGTACGACCGCACGACCGCACGACTCTCAGACTCTCAGACCTTCAGACTTTCTTCTTGCAAACTCCGAACACACAATGGCAGCAGCCATGCTGACATTAAGTGACTCCAGCCCTGCAACCGGCTTTGAAGGTCCGGGGATGGTTATCCGACAGGTGACATTCTGAAGCAGATCAGTCGATATGCCCTTCGATTCATTGCCAAACAGGATGAAACCTTCTTTGCCGAGGCCGCTTTCATAGATTGACGTCCCGTCAGTTGTTGTGCCGTATACGGGTATTCCCTCTGCGGCTGCTTTTCCCAGAATCCCGTCAAGGGGCATGTACCATACGCTGACATGCATGAAGGCTCCCATGGTGGCCTGGATCACCTTCGGATTGTAGAAATCGACTGAATCCGGAGAACATATTATGTTCCCTATGCCGAACCATGCCGCAATACGGATGATTGTGCCGAGATTGCCCGGGTCCTGAACGCATTCCAGCACAGGGGTGAGCCTGCCGCGGAGCAATACATCACTGAACTGCTCCCTTCTCATCGGGGCCACAGCCAGTACATTGTGGGGAGTCCTGAGAGAGCTTATCCGCCTCAGCTCATCATAGCTTACAGTCACAACCTCATCAGCTCCGGAGATGACAGCATCAGGCTCTCCGTCAATCCATTCGGGTTTACCCGCAAGAAGCGCAACCCTGTTTCCGGCAAGGATATATTCCCTGACCAGCTTGTCGCCTTCAATTACAAAAAGGGAGTTCTCTTCCCTGACTTTTCGTTTCTGAAGCGAGAGTATCATTTTTGCCTGACTGCGGGTGATCATCGTAAGCATAATTCCTGGATTGAAAATAAAGTTTATAATGGTATATTTGCGTGCACCACTCTTCCCGGGCAAGTGATCAAACTGAGAGCAAATATAAAAATTACCGGACCCAAACTGTTTCTGCTGACACTCATTATTTTCACGGCTGCTTCCTGCAATCCTACAAAGTATGTTTCTTCAGGCGAGTTGCTTCTCAGCAGTAACGAGCTGGCAGTCACCCCGGGTGCGGAGCCGCTGCCTGAGACGGTGAGCCGCAGCGCGATGAAACCATACATCCGGCAACAGCCGAACAAGAAAATCTTCGGGATGAGGTTTCACCTCGGCCTCTTCAACCTGTCAGACATCACCAGGGAGAAGTGGCCTCACGCCTGGCTGAGAAGGATAGGCGAGGAGCCGGTTATCTATGACCAGACCGCCGCTGACAGGTCAGCCGGTCAGATTCAGAGTTACCTGTGGTCAAAGGGATTCTTCAATGCCAGGGTAACAGATACCCTCAGCGTTACCGGAAACGAGGCAAAGGTGATCTACAACGTCAGTCCCGGAAGGCCATACACCATTGCCGGCATAAGGTATGACATACAGGATTCGGTACTGAGCGGACTGATAATGATTGACACGGTTAACTGCACCGTGGAGAGGGGTATGATCTACGATGTGGATGTCCTCAGGAAGGAGCGGCAGCGGCTGGAGCGGTTTATCCGCGATGTTGGCTTTTACACCTTTTCTACTGAGAATATCTTCTACCGCATTGACAGCTCCATGATGAACCACCAGATGACAGTCAGCTATGTCGTTTCCCAGGGCATTACGGCTGACAGTCAGGGGAGACCGGTAACAAGTCCACACAGGATGTACCGTGTGCGTGATATTTACGTGTATCCCGAGTTTGATCCCAGGGCTGCCCTGACTGGTGGTGATGAGTATTTAAGTACCCTTGACACCTCATATTACGGCGGTATCCATTTTGTAGCACCCCCCGGCCGCACGCTTATCAAGCCGGAGGTGCTGGCACAGGCAATATATGTGGCACCGGGATCACTTTACAGCGTTACCAATGCGGAAAGGACACAGCAGCACCTCAGCGATCTCCGGAACCACCGCCTGGTCAATGTTTCTTTCGTGGATGCAGGGAGCCTGTCCGGCGAAAGAAGGGATGAAGGGATGCTCGACTGTGTCATTCAGCTGACCCCTATGCAGCGGCAATCGTTCACTGTGGAGCTCGAGGGTACCAACACGGGAGGGAACCTGGGCGGTGCCCTGAACCTCATCTACCAGAACAAAAGCCTCCTCAGAGGTGCCGAGGTATTCAGCATGAAGCTTAAAGGTGCTTACGAGACCCTCACCGAAGATGTCAGCGGCTTCAGAAACACCCAGCAGTACGGCATCGAGGCCACCCTGAGAATCCCGAAGTTCATGACACCCTTCCCGGCAAAGGAGACATTTATCAGGAACAGGGACCCGCGAACGGTCCTTCAGGCCGGCTACAACTACCAGAAGCTGCCCGTCTTCGCCCGCTCGGTGGCAAACATCTCGCTCGGATATTCATGGAATGGAAACAAATACACAAAGTTCAACGTGATTCCTCTCTCACTGAATGTGGTGAAGCTCCATTACATCAATCCTGAATACCAGGCGATGATTGACAGTATGCCATACTTTTCAAACTCCCTGCGCGACGTCAGGATCGTTGGCGGAAGGTATGACTTCGTCTTCAATAACCAGATGATACAGAAATCAAAGGATTTCTGGAACATACGCCTGGGACTTGACATCGCCGGCAACCTGCTCGATGCCGTTTACCGCACTGCCAACGCAAAGGTGGCCCCTGACGGCAGCTACCACCTCTTCAGGCAACCTTTTGCACAGTTTCTCAAGGGAGAGGTGGATGCAGTATATAACTTCAGGTTCAACGAGGCCAGCAGCATTGCCTACAGATTATTTGCAGGTGTGGGATGGCCATACGGAAACTCTGAATTCATGCCGTTTGAGGAACAGTACTTCGGAGGCGGATCCAATGATATCAGGGCATGGATGGTGAGAACCCTCGGACCGGGGTCATACATATTGCCGGAGAGCTCCTTCATAAACCAGACGGCAGACATGAAGCTTGAAGCCAATGTTGAATACAGGTTCAAACTCTTCTGGATACTGGAAGGTGCTGCCTTTATTGACGCCGGAAATATATGGACTGTGAGGGATGATAAAAACAGGCCGGGCAGTCGATTCAGGGTCAGGTCATTCATGGACGATATCGCCATCGGCACGGGCCTGGGCCTGAGATTTGACCTTAAGTTCGTTCTGCTGCGGGCCGACATGGGGTTGAAGGTGCGTGACCCGCAGGAAACAGAAAACTCAAAGTGGATCCCTTTCAGCCGCTCCTTTGACCGCAAACGGGATATGACACTGGTGGTAGGGATCGGGTATCCCTTCTAGCAGGCAGCAGGCAGCAGCAGTCAATCAATGAATTGAATACTGCTGACTGATGCCATGTGCTCCCCTACAATCTGGCTGCTTCGCTGAAATGACCCGCCAGCTGGCGGATCATTTCTTTGCGCTCGCCCCTCTCTTGCCTTGTATTTCCTTTTTTCCTACCTTTAATGACGTCTTGCTGCATCGTTTATGAAGCGATTCAGGAAAAGTGTCACTGCACTGATCGGTTTTGACCGCCGGGAGAGACGCGGTACGTTCATCTTGGCACTCATTCTTGTGGTGCTTCTGCTGGTGCGCCTGTTTGCCATGCGGCCGGGAGAGGTGCCAGCCGTTCTGCCTCCGCTGCCGGGAGTGGCTGAAGAACTTTCCGCAAGCGATGATGGTCAGGCCATGCCGGAGAGGCTTTTCATTTTTGACCCCAACACCGTCTCCTATGACAGCCTTCTGAGTCTTGGCCTTTCAGCCAGACAGGCCAGGACACTGGTGAACTACCGGGCCAGCGGAGCCAGGTTCCGCCGGCCTGAAGACCTGCTCCGGGTCTATGGGATTGATTCGGCCACAGCCGCAAAGCTGATACCTTATGTTAATGTAAAGGAAGGACCGGGGCGAAAAACGGCGGGAATTCAGCGAAAGAAATATGTCCGGGATCCTACGGGAGGATTTGAGGAGACAGCAAATGGGAAAACCCGCGATGACCGGGGCGGACATTCAGGAAATTTCCTGGCCGCAGCGGAGACAAATGCGGAGATC
>DAIDJT010000211.1:4348-4601 GCA_027451265.1 Bacteroidales bacterium
CAGTTGACCTCAACCTTTGCACTGCCACTGAGCTTGAGAGCCTTCCCGGCATCGGTCCCGTCCTTGCAGATCGGATCATCAGATACAGGACCCTTCTTGGCGGGTTTGTGGATACCGGGCAGCTTGCAGAGGTTTACGGGCTCGACAGTTCGGTTGCCCGGCTGGCTGCAGGGCGGCTTACTCTTACATTTGACCTGGTCAGGCCGATTGTCCTTGACAGTGTAGGCTTCAGCGACCTGGCCCGGCACCCTTA
>DAIDJT010000212.1 GCA_027451265.1 Bacteroidales bacterium
CATGATGAATGCCGTTACAGTCTTTTGCATATTATTAATATGTAATCAGCTTTGTTTTCCCTGCCGGGATTTCATTCTCAATATCAAACGGGAGAATGATCGTTTTCGTGCCCTGCCGGGCCTGCTACCCTCTTTCAGCCGCCAGTTTTCTCAGCCCCTCTATCTCATCCCGCAGCCTGGCCGCCTCGATGAAGTCCAGGGCAGCAGCAGCTTTTTCCATTGCTTTCCGTGCTTTATCAACAGCCTTTTCAAGCTGCTCACGTGACATATACTTCACGACCGGATCAGCTGCCACATCCACCTTTTCCGGCCCGGTGTACGCACGCACCTCCACACCCTTGTGGATGAGGCCCTTCAGCATGGAACCGCTCTTCTTTACAATCTGCTGCGGTGTAATTCCCATTTCCGAGTTGTATTTAAGCTGCTTCGCCTGCCTTCTCTTCGTTTCGTCAATGGTCTCCTGCATTGAACCCGTTATCCTGTCAGCATACATCACCACGAGACCGTTGATGTTCCTTGCTGCCCTTCCGGCGGTCTGTGTCAGAGCCCTCCCTGACCGGAGGAAGCCCTCCTTGTCAGCATCCAGGATGGCAACAAGCGACACCTCGGGCAGGTCAAGACCCTCACGCAACAGGTTCACACCTACCAGCACATCAAACTCCCCCGACCTGAGACCTTCAAGAATCTCCACTCTCTCAATGGTCTCCACATCGGAATGGATGTAGCGCGATTTAATGTCAAACCGGGCAAGGTAATTATTGAGTTCCTCCGCCATCCTTTTTGTCATTGTGGTCACCAGCACCCTTTCATTCCTGGCTGACCGTTTTCTGATCTCCTCCATCAGGTCATCCACCTGGTTGCGGCTGGGCCGTACTTCTACCGGGGGATCGAGAAGACCCGTTGGCCTGATAACCTGGTCGACAAAGACCCCTTCGCTTTTCTCCATTTCATACTCGGCAGGTGTGGCACTCATAAAAATTGTCTGATCCGTCAGCGCCTCAAACTCCTCAAGTCTGAGAGGCCTGTTGTCAAGAGCCGAGGGAAGGCGGAAACCATACTCAACGAGGGTCTGCTTCCGTGAATGATCACCGCCGTACATAGCCCTGATCTGGGGAACGGTGACATGACTCTCATCGATAACCGTGATGAAATCCTTAGGGAAGCAGTCAAGGAGGCAGAATGGTCTTGTCCCGGGCTCCCTGCCGTCAAAGTACCGTGAATAGTTCTCTATACCACTGCAGTATCCCAGTTCCTTGATCATCTCAAGGTCATACTGAACCCTCTGTTCAATCCTTTTTGCCTCCTCGGGCCGGCCCGTATCACGAAAGTGTCTTGCCTGAAGCACCATATCATCCTGTATCTGCGAAACTGCGGAGTTGATCCGTTCCCGGGTGGTGACAAAAAGATTGGCAGGATATATCACATACTCTTCCAGGTAATCACGGTGCTGACCTGACAGAGGGTCGAAAGTTGAAACCTCTTCAATCTCGTCGCCGAAAAAAACAATCCGGATCGCGAGGTCAGCATAGGCCGGGAAAACATCAACCGTATCTCCCCTGACCCTGAAGGTGCCATGAGTGAACTCAATCTCATTGCGTGCATAGAGACTGTCTACAAGCTTGCGCAACAATACCGTCCGGCTTACCTTCGCACCTTTCCGGACATGCACGGTGTTGGAGCGGAAGTCATCCGGATTCCCGATGCCGTATATGCACGAGACGGAAGAGACAACGATTACATCACGCCTTCCCGACAGCAGAGATGAAGTCGCACTGAGCCGGAGCTTCTCAATCTCATCATTGATTGACAGATCCTTTTCAATATATGTATCTGTCACGGGAAGATAGGCTTCGGGCTGATAGTAGTCATAATATGACACGAAATACTCCACGGCGTTCTCCGGGAAAAACTCCCGGAACTCCCCGTAAAGCTGAGCAGCAAGAGTCTTGTTGTGGCTCAGCACAAGTACCGGCCTGTTAAGACGGGCAATCACGTTCGCGATTGTAAATGTCTTTCCCGACCCAGTCACCCCAAGCAGGGTCTGATAAGGAACACCCTGTTCCAGCCCCTCTGACAGCTGCCGGATAGCCTCCGGCTGGTCACCTGAAGGAGTGTAATCTGATGTAAGCCTGAATTCCATGATATGACCGTCAGGCAAAAATAACAATTTAGGCAGGCATGGAACACAGCAGCCTGCGCTTTTTATTGGCCGGCCCTCAAAGCGGGATGATAATTACTTTTTTGTATTTTTGTATTGTCATACATAATCAGCTGATGTGCCTCCCTTACCGCACTGTGCTGCTCTACTGCACAGCTGTCATGCTTGCCGGTCCCTTAACCGGGGTTTCAGGGCAGGGAAATGTGCTTACCCGTTACGGCTCGGAGGACGGGCTCGGACATGACGATGTAAGGACTATCGCCGTCGACAGCAGCGGCTTCGTCTGGATGGCAACATGGGACGGGCTCACAAGATATGACGGCACTGACTTCATCACCTATTTCCATGACCCGGCTGACAGCACTACAATACCATATTTCTCAACTGCCCAGGTTTTCGTAGACTGTAAGGACAACCTGTGGGTGACAACCGACAACGGAATGCTTTCGGTCTTCAACCGTGCCACTGAAAAATTCAGCCGCATAAGGAGTATCGGAGGCTACCCGGTCACTGACCTTACATGCTTCGGTTCCGGGCCTGACGGATACATTTGGTTCGTGCTTGGGAAGGGAGTGCTCAGGCACGACCCTTCTTCGGAAGAATCGCTGTTCTATCCATGGAGAAATAAACCTGCCGACAGGCTGGACCTGAAATTTACCTATAACGGCCTCGTGTTCGACAACAACGGTGAACCATGGCTTGCCGGAATTGATGTCGTAAAACTGGAAACAGGGACTGACGGGTCAGATGGTGCCAGGTATGCCTCGGTAAAAAGTTTTAACACAATCGAGAGGCTTCCCGGCAGGATCGGGACCTTTTTCGCAGCAGCAGGATATTCAACCATGGTGGGTGACACTTCGGGGAACCTGTGGCTTGCCTCCCTTACCGGGTTATTCAGGTACAACGAAGCCCGGAAATGTTTCACTGAGGTCGGAGGTGATTTCAGCAAAATCAGGTTTACCAGTGATCATCCCGTGATATTTTACAACCATGACACAGGGCTTAACATCTGTTTCCCGGAAAAAGACTCGGTAATAACCGTACCGAAGGATATATGCGGTCTGCCGACCACATACCTTATGCATGACTCCGGCATGCTCTGGTTTTCACACCTGGGTCAGGGCGGGACACCCGCCGGGGTAATCAAGCTGGTATTCACCCCTCATAAATTCAGGCACATAAACCCGCTCCCGACAAAATCAAATGAGCTGAATGTCTTCGGTCTGTTAAAAGATGAGAACAATGCCCTGTGGATAGCAGCAAGGGACAGAAATTATCTCATCAGGCTTCCTGCCAGGGGTGTGCCTGAAAAAAAATTAATCCTCAATGAACAGGATTTCAAGGATCTCTGGCACGCCAGGGCATTTCTGTCTGACACCGGCGCAATTTGGATCGGGTATTATAATAATCTGCTCCTTCACTATGACCTTGCAACAGGAAAAACTGAAAAACATTACCCCGCCAAAGTAAACCATACAATAACCTATGACAGGGACGGAAGCATCCTGATAGCTGACGATGGGATAATCAAATATGATCCTGTCACAAGACAGTCAATACGGCTATACACAATTCGTGATTCTGTCTATATATTTACTTTTCACCGGCAGGGAAATATTTTATGGGCGGGATGCAGCTACAACTACCTTCTGGAATATAATCTCGATACGGGTGAACACCGCCTCATCAGGCTGGCACAGGGAGTAACTAACTATGAGGATATATGCGAAGGCACAAACGGAGATCTGTGGATTGCTACTCTCGGCACAGGTGTCTGCCGTTATAACCCCGTGACCGGGGAAAAGATTTTCTACACAACCTCAACAGGGCTCTCCAACAACACCACCTACAGCATTCTCCGTGACCCGGAAGGCAATATGTGGGTTTCAACCAACAAGGGACTGTCGGTAATAAATCCTGTCACCGGCCTCATTAGGTCATTCGGTGAAAATGACGGCCAGCCGATACGTGAGTTCAATTCTGACGCTTCCTGGATAACCGGAGAAGGTAAATTTCTCTTCGGCGGTGTGGGCGGTGCGGTGGAGTTTGACCCTCTCGAAGTGCTTCACGGCACCAGTGAAAAAGCAATCCAGAAGATCATAATCAAAGAACTGGATGTTTCGGGGCTGAGAAGGTCTTTTGACAAGCCGGTTTACAAGAAAGATACTGTTTACCTGGATAAAGGCGACGACAACTTCCATCTTTCCTTTGTTGTACCGGAATACCGCAATCCCTCCATCATCAGGTACAGGTACAGGCTCGGAGGTGAGGAAGCAAACTGGTATTATACGGGTCACAGTGACAGGAACATTAGCTTCTCTAACCTTACACCAGGTTGGTATACTCTTGAAATTGACGCCACTGACCTCAGTGGTTCATGGAGCA
>DAIDJT010000213.1 GCA_027451265.1 Bacteroidales bacterium
ATTGGGTATAGTGACATAGGAGCTTACAACCAGTTCATCATTACCTGAGGGTCTGGCCGGTGTTATCCGGACGCTGTCAGAGACTCTTCCGTCAGACACCGTTTCACTGTCACCCGTAAGAGCTTCAGTAAAACCTGTCAGCCACCTGCCTTGGGCTATACTGTATGCCTTGAATACGACTCCGAAATCAAAATAACTCCAGCTGAACCCGTTAAGATCAAATTGCCGCCTCACACAATTGGTCCAGGCAAGACGGCTCTGGTTATCGGCGAACATTATTGAGCCCCATTCTCCTATGGTCACAGGGCGCTTATTACTTTCAGACCAGCTCTTTATCACTGCCACATCTGCAAGTACGGCATTCTTTTCAGCAACTGTCCCCCTCCATGTTGTGCCCAGGTACAGGCTCAGATCAGTCCAGTCGCTCCACCAGGCACCCTGCTGGGCAAATTGCCAGGGCAGATAGTAGCGTGTGCTTACAATTACATTGTCTTCAGATTTTGGAATGCTCAGCTTTGACAGTGATGTATGGGCGCCATAGTCAGGTGCGTCAATAATCAGTGTTCTGTCTCTGTCATGCAACCTGACGGAGTCTATAATCCCGGGCATAAGAAGGTTCCATTTCACCGGTGTCAGGTTAACCTCCGGCTCATTGAGAACCTCAAAGAAAAGTCTTTCATGATCTATGTCCAGGTAATGCAGGGTAAGCTGCCTCCAGATTGAAAAGAACATGTCCAGGTACAACGGATCATCTGGATTGTGATACAGCTCATTGAAGTGGTGGATTGTAATTATCACAGCCAGGTTCCTGCCGAGGCACCATGAGATGACTTCATCAACACGGCTGAGAAAGGCTGGATCAATTGTATAAGGAGCTGAACGGCCGGTATGCGCTGACCAGCAAATGGGCAGCCTTACCGAATTGAAGCCGGCATCAGCAACAGCCTGCACATAAGACTCCCTGATCGTAAGTCCCCATTCACCTTCATTGGGCGCTTCAAGGGCATTGCCGAAATTTATACCCCTGCCAATGGCGCCGTTTCTCCTGTAGGCCTTAAGGCTGTCCTGTCCGGTGTTCCCATATGTGCATCCTGTTTCATCATAGCTTTTCCATCCGGAAAGAACAATGAGAGGAACTAACAAAAATAGACTGAGCCCTGCTTTTATGACATCCTTCTTAAGTGCCATTTGTTACTCATTCCTCAAAACACAATAACAAGGTAAAAAATAATTCCCAAAAAGGCGACCATTTCCTACTCCCTGTTATTGGTGTATCGGGTGATAATCTGATCACGCAGTTCCAGGAACATTTCTGTGACCCTGTTCATCTTCCCGTCAGAGTATCCGGTAAGGAACCTGCGGGTCTCTGCCGGATCTTTTTTGTACATCTCCAGGGCTTCCGCCTCCGTCTTCTCCTGCATGGCGAATATTTCCTCCTCAAAGGGATCCCTGAACTTACGCACGTCGGCGATGATATCCCTGAACTGAAGGTTGGCAAGGTTATCGACGAAATCGATCGCCCACCGGGCAGAGCGTTCGTCATACTTCTCCGGATCGTATGTATTGTAGGTCTCTGCCACGGAGAGGTTTCCCGCATAAATGGGAACATAAGGACTGAAATAAGGATTGTCGAGGTAGACCCAGTAAACACCGCCAATGGCATCCGGGAGCCAGTCGCGCAGCTGCATCACCATTCCGTAATGGCCACGGTGACGGGCTACCGGTCTTCTATAAGTCAGTTTGATGAGTTTCCGCATCTCGCTGCCAGGGAAAGGTGTGGCAAGCGGGCTTTTCACATAACCGCCGCTGCCGTCGGGCACCAGCCACTCCGGGTAGGAAGTCATGTCATAGATGGTACCCTCGAATGTCGACCGCTGGAAAGCAATTACATCACGGACTGATATCTTCTTCTCGGGAACAGCTGAAAACGGGTAGATGGAGAGAGGCTCCACCACCTGGTAGTAGGGCTGCATACCCTTGTACGGGTTGGCCGGGTCAAGCTTCCTGTCAGGCCACTCTTTAAGGCTGGGCATAAAAGTGGTGTAGAAAAGCCAGAAACGGCTGGTGGCATACTCTTCGGGCAGGGGGGAGTAGGCCTCCTGCCAGATGAATGGTTTGCCGGAGGCCGGATCATACCATCCGCGGTCAATAGCTTCCTGCATATAGTTGTCAGAAACCAGAAACCGTCCCTTGTCTGCAGCATCGATCTCCTTGATGATGCTCCAGTTGGGCACCATCGTAGCCTGGTCATCAGGCAGCCGCTGAGCAGCCCAGACAGCTCCGGGCCTGCCTTTACCTGGCTCCCAGCCGTTACCTGTACCGAATACCTCGAAGACCCATGCTTCCTCAGTGTCAGCAATCACCAGCGTCTCGGAACCGTCGCCGCTGGAGGGGAGAAAACCGTAACGGATCATGAGATCACCGATGAGGAGAACCGCCTCGCGGGCTTTATCACACCGCTGAAGGGCAAAAATCATCGCCTGCTCAATTGTCATGATCTGCTTTCCTCCCTCGCGGGTGCACACCAGCTCAGGCCTCTGTGCGGTGGTACTCTCGGCAATGCCAAGCTGAACCTCATTCATATGGGAATATGCAGAATGAAAGTATCCGTATGTTTTCCTCACCTGGGGAATGTATCCAAGCACCTCACCATCGTCTGAGAGCGGACGGCCGGCGTCCTGGATGCCCCAGTAAACTGCTGCCTGCTCCCCTGCCCTGAAAGTTTTGCCGGGGACAAAATAAATTCTCGAATCAGGACCGGTATCGGTATGCGAAATGATCACCGAACCGTCAACCGTGGCCTTTTTCCCGGCTGCTATGATGGTGCAGCTGTGAGCTTCAGGGATTGAAACCATGAACGCTGCAAGAAGTAAAATGCCAGTAAAGTGAATCTTATTCATAGGATTTTTTGTTGGTTGCCGGAATGAATTGTCATAAAACCTGTAACCACCACTGATAAACACCTCGTTGAATCAATGTTTTTCAACGGCATCACAGATCAGTAAAACTACTGTACCGGCAAAAATAAGAAATTATTACTGCCAGGGAGGAAACCTGATGATAACGGTTCACTGACTTTTGGTTTACCGGGGCGGATTCTCTAAATTCGCAACAATGAAAAAACTGATATTTTTTGCCATTGCCGCGCTCATGCTGGCCTCATGCAACCAGTCAGTCTGCCCCGCATACAGTGACTCGGCAAATGATATGAAGAACACACTTCTTCAGAAAGGCAACATCAGGGCTGATGGTGTCAACAGGGTTTACCGCGACAGCTACCAGAAAAAGCTGAGATAAGGTATTTCAAAGCCGGCCGGAATCAGTATCCGGGCCCGGTTGCCTGCCGTGTAAAAAATCAGCCCGGAACAGATATTTCAATACCAGCTCTGAACCAGGACCTTTCTGTCATTCTGGTATTCGCAAACCCTGTAAAAAACAGAGGAATCATTTTCCACCTGGTACATCCAGTAACCATATATTCCCGGAGTGACATACTGCCTGCGCAGGTACAGCCTGTCTCCTTCATGAAACCCGCATTCTTTACTGTAGGCTGAAATCTTTCCGAACGTGCTGTCACGCGTGGTCTTTATCCAGATCAGGTGCGGATCGCCAAACCGTGCAGGTGCCGTATGCCTGTAGTCCTGAAAGTTACCGATGTACATCCGTGTGACGTAAAGACGGTCCTCCTCAGGTTCGGTTACAGCCTTGTTTGACGGACTGCATGAAGCCACCAGCAAAAGAACAACCGGTAGCATTAATTTCCCAACTGTCATCTCATTTTTATTTTGATCATGTTTTAAACCTCAAATACCGGCAGACATTCTGCCAGGCTCCTGCCAGGAGTTATGCCGAATAGAAAATATACTTGTAGTCATACCCGTGTTCATTCAGCCACCAGCGAAGTGCCTTTGCAATTTTTCTTCTTCTCAGGAGCACCTTTCCGGTTGCATCCGATGAGATCTGGTAGTAAGTCTTCATACCTTTTCCTTATTCATGGATTAATTCTGTTATCGGTTTTTTCTGCTGTGGAAATAGGTAAGTCCATTAAGCTCCTTCATATTGATGATCTCGAGACCGCATCTCCCGAGGATGGCCGAGACTCTATCACAGCTGAGATCACCGTTCACTGCTGAACGGTGATGAAGGAGCCTGGACATGAGCATAATCCTGCTTATGGAATGCCCTGTCTCACAGAATGTGTCCCGGTGCCGGGCAAAACATCCGACAAAACTTGTATCAGGCGGCAGGAGCCTCACCAGGGAGCTGATAAACATCTCGAGGTGTTTGATCAGGTCAAGCCTGCGCAGGCTGATAAGTGTCCTGGCCCGCCTGAGGTCTACTGTGCCATAGTTGGCCCCTTCATGAGACGAAAGAATGATCAGCCCGGGTCCTCCTGAAAGCCCTGCGCTTCTCATGAAACGGAAGAAGCTGAATCCGCAGAGAATTATCATATTCACCACCCTGAAAACCGCTGTTGATTTCATTGCCTGATGGATTG
>DAIDJT010000214.1:0-4161 GCA_027451265.1 Bacteroidales bacterium
TAAACAGGGAGAGGAAGGGTGTTATACCCGTCCCCCCGGCTATGAAGACTGTGTTGATTTTGTTGTGTTGCTTCAGGAACAGGTCTCCGTATGGCAGCTTTAGCCAGACTTCGGAGCCAACTTTCAACTGTTGTTCCATCATTTTTGTAAACCGGCCCTTTGCGGCATAGGTGATCCTGATGTTTCTCCCGTCAGGATTACTCTGCATTGAGAAACATCTTGATTCCGGCCATTGACCAACCCCGTCATAATCAGTGTCTGGTGCGAGGTGCAGAAACTGGCCCGGGGCATATCTGAAGGGTTCTGTCAAAGACTGAATCTCAAGGGTGTAGATATCCTTCACCGGATTCTGTATCGAAGCAATTACAGACCTATATTTTTTTACTATCATTATTTTTTACTGATAATAAAGGACTTCAGAACGCTTTCTGTATAAGCTGTCATCTCACCTGTCAGCCCCGGGAATGTGCCCAGGAAGAATGTGTTGTTCATTATATAATCTGTATTGCTGAGATGTGATGCCACTCTGAAATCATGCCCGATAAAACCGGGTTGCTTCGTTATGTTACCTGCAAACAGGTTGCGTGTTTCAATAAGGTTTTCATTAAAAAACCTTACGATTTCGTCACGGCTGAAAGGGGCACCCTCCTTCAGCGTGACAATAAATGCAAACCAGGCCGGATCAGCCCCGTCAGTTGCTTCCGGCAGGATGAAATATTCAGGATATTTTGAAAATATACTGCGCCATTCATTAAAGTTTTCCTTCCTTCTCTGGCAGAATGCCGGAAGTTTATCCATCTGTGCGGCTCCTATCGCTGCCTGTATGTCCGTCATCTTCAGGTTATAACCAATTTCGGAATAGACATACTTATGGTCAAAACCATATGGCAGATCCCCGAATTTCTGCGAAAACCGCTTCCCGCAGGTGTTGTTTTCACCTCCTGCACAATAGCAGTCACGTCCCCAGTCGCGAAATGATCTTACTATGGCGGCCAGCTGGGAATCATTTGTGCATACTGCGCCCCCCTCACCGGTTGTGATATGGTGAGCCGGATAAAATGAGATTGTTGAAAGATGCCCGAAAGTTCCGGTCTTCTGACCCTTGTATTCACTCCCGAAAGCATCACAGTTATCCTCTATCACCCACAGGTCATGCTCCCCGGCAATCTGCATGACAGCGTCAATATCAAACGGGTTGCCCAGTGTGTGTGCAATAAAAATACACCGTGTCTTCGGGGTGATTGCCTGCCGGAGCATTTCAATGTCAATGTTGTACCCGGGAATTGTGACATCAACAAAAACAGGTATCAGCCCGTATTGAATAACCGGGGAGACAGTTGACGGAAAGCCTGCCGCAACCGAGATCACCTCATCACCTGGTTTCAGCCTCTTCTCTCCGAGCTTCTCAGAGGTAAGGGCAGCAAAGGCAAGCAGGTTTGCCGATGAACCGGAATTGGTCAGCAACACATGCTCAATCCCGAGAAAATCTGATATTTTTTCTGCGAATTTTTCTGAAAAGCGCCCTTCCGTCAGCCAGAAATCAAGGGAGGCTTCGACGGCGTTTACGATTTCATTCTCATCAAACACCCGTCCCGCATAATTGACCCTTGATTTCCCCGGAATAAACTCCGCTGATGCAAATTTTTCGCGGTAGTACAAAACTGTTTTCTCTATTATTTCCCTGCGTATCGCCTTATGATCAGTCATAAAGATTACTGGAATTATGTCAGTTACTATGAATGTCTATTGTCCTTAAATGGAACCGGCATTAAAGTACTCCCTGATTTGCAGTTCGGTTTTTGATCTCATGTCTTCACCTGCAAGCCATGCCTTGTACCAGGCTGCTGTGGCTTCAAGGGCTTTGTCAAGTTGCCAGACCGGGCTCCAGCCAAGTTCAGCCTTTGCCTTTGAGCAATCAAGCTTAAGATATGTCGCCTCGTGGGGTTGTGGCTGATCGTCAATAGTGCAGTCAAAACCCTTTCCCCACAGTGAGGCAAATCTCCGGGTGATCCATTCAACATTTCTGTTGTCACTGTCATCAGGACCAAAGTTCCACGGTTCGGCGAACTTTGTTCCGTCAGTATAAAGCCGTTCGGCAAGCAAGAGGTAACCTGTGAGAGGCTCAAGGACATGCTGCCATGGCCGTATGGCATAAGGTGAGCGTATTTTTACAGCTTCGCCCCGCGAAATTGCATGTATGAAATCGGGGATGAGCCTGTCTTCCGCCCAGTCGCCTCCCCCGATAACGTTCCCGGCACGGGCGGAAGCAAGGGCAACGCCATGACTGTGATATTCCTTCGGATTGAAAAAAGAGTTCCTGTAAGCTGATGTGACGAGCTCTGAGCACCCCTTGCTGTTTGAATAAGGGTCATAACCGCCCATGGGTTCATTCTCACGGTAACCCCAGTGCCACTCCCTGTTCTCATAGCACTTGTCGGTTGTCACATTCACTACAGCCTTTATTCCCGGGGTTTGCCTGACAGCATCCAGCAGGTTCACGGTACCCATAACATTGACAGCATATGTTTCGGCCGGGTTCCTGTATGATTCCCTTACCAGTGGCTGGGCAGCCATGTGAATAATGATCTCGGGCCTGACAGACCGGATAAACTGCAGAAGCTTCGGGGCATCCCTTACATCACCGGTCTGTGAGGTTACAAGCTCACTGACTTTTGCCTCAATGAAAAGGCCCGGAATTGTGGGCGGTTCAAGTGCATAACCATAAACGTCACTTCCTGCCTTGTGAAGCAGGATGCTCAGCCATGATCCCTTGAAACCGGTGTGGCCGGTTACCAGGACTCGTTTTCCGTTCCAGAACTTGCTGTTTATTTCCATACTACCAGATCTTCCATTCCGCCCTGCCGGTATTCCACATGCTGTCAAGCTCTATTCTGTCCCGCAACGTATCCATAGGGCGCCAGAAACCGGTATGCCTGAATGCTGACAGCTGCCCTTCCCTTGCAAGGGTCTCAAGAGGTTTTTGCTCCCACATCGTATTGTCTCCATCTGTCAGGTAACTGAAGATACCGGGTTCAAGGACAAAGAAGCCTCCGTTGATCCAGGCGCCGGCTTCTTTTGGTTTCTCGGCAAAGCTGCTTACAAAAGAATCATCTGTAATGTCAAGTGCCCCGAATCTGCCTGCCGGCTGCACGGCAGTGACTGTGGCCATCCGGTTGTTCTGCCTGTGAAAATCCAGGAGGGCTTTAATGTCAATATTGCCGACACCGTCACCGTATGTAAGCATAAAGGTTTTTCCGTCAATATATTCCTCCACCCTTTTGATACGGCCTCCGGTCATAGTATTTATTCCGGTGTCAACCAGTGTGATCTTCCACGGTTCCGCCTTTGACCTGTGGATCTCAACGCTGTTTTTACCAAGGTCGACTGTTATATCAGCCTGATGCAGGAAGTAGTTCGCAAAATACTCCTTTATCATATACCCTTTATAGCCGCAGCATATTATGAACTCATTGAATCCGTGAGCGGAGTAGATCTTCATTATATGCCACAGGATGGGTCTTCCCCCGATTTCAACCATTGGTTTTGGTTTCAGATCGGTCTCTTCGCTGAGCCTTGTGCCGAGACCACCGGCGAGGATGACAACTTTCATTTTTAATTTTTCTGCGATAACTTATAAATTAAAATTTGCAAGCATCTGATTGAAGATTTTTTGACCATCAATCGGACCCAGTCCCATATCCTGATAGATCGAGGTGTCAGGCAATTCTTGCTTTACAAGATCAGTGAAAAGGTAAAAATCCTCTTTCAAATCTGGCGGTAATTCGAATATGCTATCCGGTGAAAGTAAAGCAACAAGCCTGAAAACATCATTCCTGTGCTTACGGATTTCTTTCGAAGATACCTACCCCCCATTTTCCTTCCTTTTTGACAGATCGAGAAAAGCTTTTATTTTCAAGCATACAAGGGCTTCAATTTTTGCTATAAGCAGTCCGTTATGATCCGATGTATGCTCAATAGTATACCTGTAGCAGGTCTCGTCCAATAAAATAGCAGAAAGGCTTGGCTTGACACCGGAGACAGGTATGGGCGTCAGATGTGTTCCCTCTTTAAGGTCAAGAAGATCCGGGTTCCTGGAGAATAATTCAATCTGATATGGAAAGTCATCAGCAACAGGTTTTGTAAACCGGTAATACCTGTGTT
>DAIDJT010000214.1:4171-4465 GCA_027451265.1 Bacteroidales bacterium
CTCCCTGATTTCATAACCCCCTGCTTCAATAAATTTCCAGAATTCAGCAACAAATTCCCCGGTCAGAGCTTCTGCCACCAGTATGATATCTATATCTTTTGTTGCCCTCGGTTTAAGTCCTGCGGCGTCTGTCACAATGTCACAGGCTGTCCCCCCGATTATCACATAACTCCCGGTAAACCCTTTAAAATACTCTTGAAATTTTAGCAGACCTCTTACCATTGAACCTGCCCGATTAATTTGTCCCGTGCAATTTCAATGCGCTCATTCCTGCTTTCTCTGAAGCATAAATAA
>DAIDJT010000215.1 GCA_027451265.1 Bacteroidales bacterium
ATACCCTTTCGATGACTCGGATGTCACCAAGATCATCGAGGGAGCCAGCTACTCGCTGCAGACATATCCTGACCCGAAGCTGGAAGCATATCTTGACACCTTAATATATAAGATAGGCCTTGCACAGGAAGATGACGGGTACCTCTACACGAACCGCACCATAGCCGGGATGGGATTTGGCAAGGTACATGAGTGGGCAGGCAGCAAGCGCTGGGAAAAGACAAACATTCTCAGCCATGAGCTTTACAACCTCGGACACATGTATGAGGCAGCAGTAGCCTACTACCAGGCAACCGGCAAGAGAGAATTCCTGGATATAGCCATCAAATCAGCTGACCTGGTTGACAAGGACTTCGGCTTGGATGCCTTTGTGAGCTATCCCGGTCACCAGGTGATTGAGATGGGGCTTGTAAAACTTTACAGGGTTACCGGTGAGAAGAGGTATCTTGACCTTGCCAAGTTCTTCCTTGATGCACGCGGTACCCGCGAAGACGGTGAGGAGTACTCGCAAAGCCATAAGAAGGTTGTTGACCAGACTGAAGCCGTGGGTCACTCCGTGAGGGCAACTTACATGTATTCAGGCATGGCTGATGTTGCTGCCATCCTGGGGGACGAGGCATATATAAATGCCATTACGAAGATATGGGAAGATTTGGTTTACAGGAAGATGTACATTACCGGCGGCATCGGCGCCTCCGGCGGAAACGAAGGTTTTGCCGAGCCGTACAATCTCCCGAACATGTCAGCATACTGCGAGACCTGCGCCTCAATAGGCGATATATTCTTCAACCACAGGCTCTTCTCACTGCACGGCGAGGGTAAATACTTTGACATACTTGAGAAGACACTCTACAACGGAGCACTCTCAGGTGTCAACCTGGCAGGTGACAGGTTCTTCTATCCCAACCCGCTCGAGTCAAACGGCCAGCATGAGCGCTCAGCATGGTTCGGATGCGCCTGCTGCCCGTCAAACGTCTGCCGGTTCATCCCTGCGATACCCGGCTATATTTATTCCGTGACCGACAAAGACCTGTATGTAAACCTGTTTGCCTCAAACAATGCTGAAATTGAACTGGGCAACCGCAAGGTGAAGATTACCCAGGAGACCAGCTACCCCTGGGAAGGGAAGGTCAGCATAACCGTTGACCCGGAGAAAGCAGGAAAATTCAGCCTGCGTATCCGCATTCCCGGCTGGGCCAGGAACGAAGCTATGCCTGGCGGCCTGTACAATTTTGCGGGTCAGTCTGATGAGAAGCACACCCTGCTTGTTAACGGCAATGCAACTAACGCACAGATTGAAAACGGATATGCGGTCATCACCCGGAAGTGGAAAGCCGGCGACAGGGTTGAACTTGATATTCCGATGCCGGTAAGAACCGTTCTCGCAGATGAGAGGGTAAAGGAAGACGAAGGTAAGTATGCAGTTCAGAAGGGCCCGCTCATGTTCTGCGCCGAATGGCCTGACAATTCTGACGGACAGGTGCTGGGGCTGGTTATTGATGAAAAACCTGAGTTCACAGCTGCCTTCAGGCCTGAGATGCTTAACGGCACCGAGGTCATCACCACTAAAGCAAGACCGGCCTCAAGAAACATTGACGGTACCGTTTCACTGGGTGATTACCGGGAACTGACGCTGATCCCTTACTTCCTGTGGAATAACCGCGGCCCCGGAGAAATGAAGGTATGGCTTCCCTTCAGGGAGACAAGCGCCAGACCGACACCGGCTCCCACGATTGCCTATACAAGTAAGGTTACCGGCAGCCTTCAGAACAAGGCGCTCGCATCAATAACCGACCAGCTGGAACCTGCAAATTCCAATGACCACACATGGCCGTATTACCACTGGTGGCCAAACAACAACAGGTGGGAGTGGGTAAGGTTTGACTTTGCCAAACCGGAGACGGTCTCAAAAGTCAATATCTACTGGTTTGATGACGGTCCGTTTGGCGGATGCCGGGTTCCGGATGCATGGGAGATCGAATACCTGGCCGGCGGCTCATGGAAAAAAGTCTCGCCGGTCAGCCCGCTCACCGTCACGAAAGATGCCTGGAATAATGCCGAATTTACCCCGGTAAAGGCCTCCGGCCTCAGAATTAACGTGAAACTCAACAGTGAGTTTTCCTCAGGTATCCATGAACTAATCATCGAATGAGGCGCTCCGGAATGGTTATTTAAACCGTTTGCAAAATATTTTCCAAATAGATATATATGTTAAAAAAAAGTTATAAATTGCATAAGGAAGCACAAGTGTATTTTTTACATTAATAAACCTTGATTTGGATAAGAAGATTGGTTTTTCTTTGCTTTTTAAAGTGTAAAAGTTACACGTAATAGTGCGGGGTAGATTGAGTGGGAGTCTGTAAGTAGCTTGAATACAACACTTAATAAAAGATATTTTATACCCTTTATAATTCTAACCAACCTCATTAAAATGAAACCAGACTTTATCACGAAGATGCGTTTGCATGCCTGGATGTGTCTGTTTATCCTTCTACCCCTGACGGTGGCAGGACAGCAAAAGACTATCACAGGTAAGGTAGTTGATGAATTTGGAGAAACCCTTCCGGGTGTTACTGTTGTGATTGACGGGACTACCAGGGGGGTATCGACAGACATCGACGGTAAGTACAGTATCAGCGCTTCTCCCGGCGATGTTCTGGTGTTTTCATCCGTCGGGATGAATACACAGAAAATCACGGTGGGAGCTGAATCAGTCATCAATGTCACCCTGTCTGAAACCACGGCGGAGATTGAATCTGTCGTTGTTGTGGGTTACGGTGTGCAGAAAAAGGAGACTGTTGTGGGAGCTGTATCACAGATCTCAGGTGAAAGGCTGAAGGATGTCAAGATGGGTGGCGCCATCGAGAACTCTCTTCAGGGCGTCCTACCCGGGATGGTGGTTCTGATGCAGGATGCCACACCCGGTGAAGAGTCCAAGTCAATCACCATGCAGATCAGGGCAGGGGCTTCAATGGGAAGCAACTCACCCCTGATCCTTGTTGACGGCGTTGAGCGTTCATTCACCAACCTTGATCCGGAGGAGATATCCTCGATTTCAATCCTCAAGGATGCATCTGCTACGGCAGTTTATGGTGTCAAGGGTGCAAACGGCGTTGTGATCGTCAATACCAAGAGAGGTAGTGAAGGAGCGCTGCAGCTTGACTTCACCGCCGAGACATCTCTCAAGATGGCTACACGTCTTCCCGAGTACATGAACTCATATGAGACCATGCTGCTCCGCAATGAGGCATACAAAAATGACGGAAAATGGTCAAGCCTCATTTCTGACGAAGCCCTTGAGCATTACCGCACACATGACTCTCCGTATCTCTATCCTGACTTTGACTGGATGGATTTCTATTTCAAACCGGCATTTGACCAGAATTACAATATAAATGCCCGCGGAGGCAACGCATTTGTCAAGTATTTCGTTTCGCTGGGTTACCTGAATGAGTCTGACATCTTTGATGTTGGCAGCATCTTCCCGTACAAGTTCGAGAAGAAGGATGCCTCATACTGGCACAACAGGTATACCTTCAGGAACAACCTCGACTTCAACCTGACCAAATCGACCAAACTTACAGTCAACCTGGCAGGGAACATCAAGGTATGGAACAAGCCCGTTGATGACTACACGCAGGAGCAATGGTATGAGGCTGTGACAGCCCTGCCGTACTATCCGAAAGAGGCTCTCGAGCAGTTCCCCGATGACTATATTCCTTATGACCAGGACGGTATCCGTTACTTTGAAAACCCGCAGCAGGGTGAGGTAAGGCTCATGTGGATAGGAGGAATGGGATTCAGGCGGAACAAGAGCAACGGTGTTGCCACTGACGTCAACCTTGAGCAGAAGCTTGATTTCATCACTGAAGGCCTCTCTGCATCAGTTTTCTACTCGTTCAACAACAACAACGAATATATGAAGGAGTATCCGCTGGATTATCTCTTCGGATACTATCTCAACCCTGCTGACTCTACATGGTCAAGGTATACAAACTGGCAGGTGCTTGATCCTGACACGCCTCAGCCAAAGCTGATCACGTCGAGGAATGAGACGCTGCAGAGTGCAGGCAGGAGCACCTACTACAAGGGTCAGCTTGACTATGCTAGGAGTTTCGGCCGTCATAACGTGACCGGTGTCGGCGTTTTCAGCCGCAGGCAATATCGTGGTATCTCCAGCTTCCCTTCATATGAAGAGAACTGGGTTGCCCGTGGCACCTATAACTATAATGAGAAATATCTTTTCGAGGCAAGCGTTGCCTACACGGGGTCGGAGAAATTTGCTCCCGGGCTCCGTTTCGGTACATTCCCGTCGTTTGCAGTTGGTTGGGTAGGTTCGGAGGAAAGCTTCTGGAAAGACAAGCTTCCGTGGTTCAACTACTTCAAGACGCGCTTCTCATGGGGTATGGTAGGAAGTGATGCCGGCATTGCCAGGTGGCTGTACATTTCTGAATA